>NZ_JBSGVQ010000001.1:0-229948 GCF_053608525.1 Nocardia sp. NPDC055029 | reverse complement strand
ACGGCGTGGGCGTCGGTGTCGGCGTGGGCGTCGGTGTCGGCGTGGGCGTCGGTGTCGGCGTGGGCGTCGGTGTCGGCGTCGGCGTGGGTGTCGGTGTCGGCGTCGGTGTCGACGGCATCGACGGCATCGACGGCATCGACGGGCTGGGTACGCCTGGTGTGGGCGTGGTTGGTTCGGGACGGGTCGGTGGTGTCGGCGGCTTTTCGGGGTCGTGTGGCGTGTCGGTGCGACCGTCCGAGAGGGGGACCGGTGGTGCTTGGTGGGCACGGATGCGGATCGGGTCGGGGATGTCGAAGTCGTACCTGGCGTAGTACCGCGGGATGCGGGACCGCAGCCGGGAACCGGGGATAGTCGGTGGGCGGGACGGCGCGGAGTCGTCGTCGCTGTCCGGACGGTTCGGCCCGGCACCGTCGTCGTCACCCGCACGGCGGCTCGAGCCGTCATCGCCCGAATCGTCGTCATCGTCATCACCGACGCGACGACTCGAACCACCATCATCCGAATCATCGTCGTCATCACCGTGATCGGAGCGACTCGCACTGCCATCGCCCGAATCATCGTCGTCATCACCATGATCGGAGCGACTCACACTGCCATCGCCCGAATCATCGCCATCATCATGATCAGAGCGATTCGTACTGCCGTCGCCCGAATCATCGTCGTCCGAATCATCGTCATCTGTCCGACGAGTCGACCCGCCGTCGTCCGAATCATCGTCGCCGTGATCGGCGCGGTTCGGGTGAGCGGCATCCGGATCGGTGCCGTCACCGGACGAATTGAGGTCAGCCGGGGTGCTCGGTTCCGCGTCGGCATCCGGTGTGGGCTGGTGGCCCGACGGGGTATCCGAAGTCTGCTCGGGTTCTGGATCCGTCTTCGGTGCAGTCCTGTTGCGCGGAGCCGGCTCGGGCGGACGACCTGTGCCCGCGGCGGATCCGGTCTCGGAGCTCGACTCCGGCTCCGCGCCCGGGGACCTGCCCGGAGGCTGCTCCGACCGACCATCCGCAGTCGACGGCAGACCGGGCTGCGGCGACTCGCTGGTCTCGCCCGTTTCCCCCTTCGAGGTCGGCGACAGACCCGGCTGCGGCGAACCGGTCGACTCGGTATCGGAACTCGGCGACGAGCCCGGCTGTGGCACCGCGTCGGGTTCACCGTTCGGACCTGATGTGGGGCTGGGTGCTGTCGAGTCCGGTTCGCGGGACGGGGCGGCCGGGTTCTCCTGTCCTGCGGTGAGGATCGTGCCGCGCAAGGCAAGGCGGAGCCGCCGGTGGATGCGGTCGAGTTCGGCGTCCGCGGCGAGGTAGCGGGTGGCGGCATCGGCGAGTGTGTCGACCCGGTTCTGCCAGGGCTGTTGCTCGCCGACCGGCATGGTGCGGCCGCGCAGCTCCTCGATGGTCTCGTCGAGGATGCGCTGAGCGGACCGTGGGTCGGCGGCGTTCGCGCCGAGGGCCTCGTCGTCGACCGGCAGGCCTGTCATGGCCGCGGTCCTGGCGTCGCGCGCGTCCTCGCGCTGCATGAACTGCTCTGCCCAATCCTGCGACAGGCGTTGAACTTCCGCATCCGCCGTCGACCCGGGCGGAGGCGATTCGCCGCTGTCGGTCCGTCCGTCGGCGCCGGGCAGCTCCGGTGTCGCGGACAACTCCAGGGTGTCGTCGGTGTCGGTGCTCGCCGCGGGCAGCGGGTTCGTCCCCGCGTCGTCGTCGGTATCCGGTGCGGGTGGCAGTTCGGCGGTGTCGCCGCCACGTTCCGGGAGCAGCGGAACCCTGGGCAGCGGAGCCGGTGCGTAGGGGATGCCGGCGCGCCAGCCGGTGAGCGGCGGGCGAACGGCGTCCCAGTTGTACCCGCGGCCGATCACGGCGATGTTGGCGGCGTTCCAACCGAGCTCGGGGCGCCCGGCGGCGAGGAATTCGGATTCGGCAAGTGCGTCGCGCAGCAGCATCAGGTCCGGCTTCAAGGGCTCGCCTGCGACCAGGCGGTTCCACGCCTCTGCGACATCGGCAAGCCGGTCCATCGGGCGCCACACCGGCTGGCCGGACGGGTCCGTCCAGTCACTGACCAGATGCGGGGTCACCATCAGGTGATTCTTGATGGCGAGCACCTGCTCCGCCGTCAAGACCGGCACGTCCACCGTCATCCGGCGCATGAGCAGCCTGGCCAGGGTTTCCTGCATGCTCTCCCCCGGCAGCGCACCGTTCAGGGTGGTCGGATCGAGCAGCAACTCCCGCAGATCGGCGACGGTGTCGCGGACGACATCGGCGTCGGCGGTATCGAATCGGCCCGCGACCTGGTGGGCGACCGCGTCGATCTCGGCATCGATGATGCGCAGCTGTCGGTCGACGTCCGCGATGGGATCGATCCCTCGGTGTCCACGGACCAGCAGTTCATCGACGAGATCGATCACCGACCGGGCGGCGGCCAGCTGCTCGGCGTCACGATGCGCGGCCAGGCCCGCGGTGATCGCGGCGACATCGGAGTCGTCGGCGAGGAACCGCTCGTATTCGGCGTCTGCCCAATCCTGCACCCGCTGCCAGGCCGCGACATCGGCGTCGAGCGCGGCCTGCAGGGCGGGCGGCACGTCGATCAACAGCTCGGTGGGGAGGTGGTCCTGCAGATCCCAGCGACGGAACATCGGCTGGACTTCCGGCCGGGGCGCTGTCCATTTGTAGTTGCGGAACACCGTTCCGAACGGCGGGTAGTTCATCAGCCACGGCCTGGCCTTGACCCACTGGCCGATCTCGGGATGCCGCTGGATCCAGGCCTTCACGCGAGGATGCTTCGGTACCTCCGCTGCCATCAGGATCAGGCGGGTCATGTTGTAGAGGTCCGCGCCCCAGTGCTGGCCGTAGACCTCCATGCCGTCCGGCACCTGCGAGGTGTCATAGGTGCTGTACGCCTGCGGCATGTGGACCGGGAGCAGGCTTTCCGGGTAGAAGCCCGGTGGGACGTCCTCGAGCAGCAAAGTGGCGTCGTTGAACAGATCACCCATCGCCCAGCCACTGACACCGTCGGGCAGCGCCTTGCGTTTGAACTTGTCCGGGAAGGGACGGTTGTCATGTTCGGTCCGCCACTCCGCGCGGGTCGGATCGACGGGATGTGAGACACCGGCGCTGTCGGTCCACGAGATCAGCCGCAACCGGGTATCCGGTCCCGACATCGCCAGGCGCTGGACGTGCGGAGCCGTCGAGTCCTGCAACCGCCAGCCGCCCTCACGATCGGCGAGCACCTGGACGAACTCCGGATCGACGTCGAGCGTCGTGAACAGATGCGCGACCACGGGCGAATCGTGCAGTGCGGCACGCCACGCCGCCTCGTGGTCGGCGAAGGGCGCGTCCGGATCGGCCGGCCGGGGACCGTAGACGAGGATCCTCGGCGTATCACCTTCGACCACGCCGACCCACGGCGTCACCATGCGACCGCCCTCGGTCGCGATCACCTCGCGCAGTACCCCGGCCAGCTGGGCCATCTCGTCCTGCAGCCGGCCGATTCGCCGGTGCGCGTCGGCGACGTCGCGCGCCGCGTCCGCGACCGCGTCGATCTGGTGCAGCCGGGCTGGCACTTCGTCGACCCGCAGCGCGCCCGAGCGCAGATCGTCCACCAGCTGACGGCGCAGGGTGGCCACCGTTTCGTCGAGATCGGTGGTGAGAGCGGCCTCGTCGGGCTCGCCGCCGCGATCGACGAGTCCGAGCCGCCGCGCGAGATCATCACGCATGGCGCGGCGCGGTTTGATCCGGTTGAGCTCGTCGGCACGCCGACGTGCCAGCGCGGCGATCTCCTTCGCCCGCGAGTGCTCCGGATCGAGGGGCGGACGGTGCCAGACGACACCCTGTCGTTCGAGATCGGTCAGCTCGCGGTGTACGTCGAGCAATCGCGCGTCGAGCTCGTCCAGACGGACACCGGCTTCGATCAGCTTGGTGAGCTTTTCCGCGCGATTCCGCTGTTCGTCTTCGGATACCGGTACCCGGATATGTTGCGTCGCTTCATCCATGCCGCCCGCGATGGTGACCGCATCGGAGTCCCGCGCGGCGATCAGCGCGCTGACCGCCGCGTCCCGGCTGCCCGGGTCAAGCGCGGCCCAGTCGGTGCGCGGATCGAGCCCGAGATCGACGACGCGCTGATTGGCCTTGGCCCGCAGGAACTCTCGCTCGCGAAGCAGCTCCTGCTGTTCGCGCAGCAACCGATCGTAGGCCTCGGGGAGCCCGAGCTCCTCGGCCAGCTCGCCGACCCGAGTCTCCGCCAGCAGATATTCGGCACCGACGATCCGCAACCGATGGATCAGCTGCTGATCGGCATCCGATCGACCCGCCACCCGCTGAATCGTCTCGAGCAGGTTCGTCGGCCGCAGCGACGACCGGTCCGTGATACCGAGCTGGGTGGCGAGGTCCCGGACCTGAGTGACCAATTCGTCGCGGCGGGTCACCGCGTCGGCGTGCCGGCGCGCGGTGTCGCCGCCCTGCGCATCATCACCGTCACCCGGCGGCGGCAGCGGCTCGCCCGGGGTCGGCGGTTCCCCGTCGCCGGGCGGACGCTGCGCGCCACCACCGGTCGACGGTTCCTCCCCGGACGACTCCGGTTCGACCCGTCGATCGGCACGCACAGTCGGTTCGGTGGCGAACGCGGCGACCTCGGCCGCCGCTGCGACGAGTTGGTCGGCCAGCGCGTGCAGGTGCCCGACGGTGGCGGTTTCCGCGGGCGAACGCAACCCGGCGTGCAGGTGCGCCAGCGTGTCCCGGATCGCTTCCGGGGTGAGCCGGTCGGGACTGATCCACTCCCGCAGGTCCTGGGCGAACTGCCGGATCTGTTCTTGCAGCAGGTCACGGCGGGCGACCGCGTCGCCATAGGTCGCGGCGGGTGACAGCGGATCGGTCGCACCGCGCAGCTCAGCGCTGAGCTGGACCATCAGCGCGTGGATGGCCTTGGCCGGCGCCGACGCCTTCGCTCCGTTGAGCTCGACGTCGAGGAAGGCCTCCGCCGCCGCCTCCACGGCGTTGACCTGGTCGCTGTCCGGGTGGAAGCTGTAGCCGCTCAGAGCGGACACCCACGCGTCGAAGCCGCTCTGGTCGAAGCCGCCGTGCTGCTGCGTATAGGCGTTCTGCAGCGCACCGAGCACCATCGACGGCGTCAGGCCGAGGGTGAAGTACATCGCGTGCCCGAACTCGTGAGCCATCGCCCGGAACGGCCGCGACCGGCCGACCGAGGGCGGATGGAATCCATCCTGCGGGTCCTGGACGTAGTCGTGCAGCCAGCGCATGTTCATCACGATCCGGGCGGGCAGGCTGCGCAGGCCAGGCATCGATATCCCGAACCGGGCGGACAATCGCTGCAACCCCCGCCGCAGCGGGCTGTGCGGCGCCATGCTGTAGACCGCGAGCGCACCGTCTTGCTGATCGGTCACCTCCAGCGAGGTGACCCGGACCCACGGATACTTCGACTTCAGATAGTCGAAGGCGCGCACGGCATCACGGACCGCGTCCGGATCGACACCGATCGCGTCCAATCCACGCACCGCGACACCGTGCCGTTCCCGCAGCACCCGGCCCAGCTCGGCGGCGTCACGCTGCCCCCACTCCCCGAGGTCGCGCTGGGACGGCGACCAGTTCCCACCATCGCCCGGCACCGCCTCGAACAGCCGCATCGCGCCGCGCAGCACCTGGTTGCGCTGCCACTGCTCCGGTGGCGGCGCGGTGTCGCCGGCGCGCAGCACGGTGCCGGGGGTCAGCAGTTCCCGCAGCCGCACGCCCACGGCGTCGACCTCGACCGCGAGGTAACGAGCCGAAAGCCCATGATCGTTCGCCAAGCCGAACGCGGCGGGGACCGCGAGATCAGGGTCGGCGAAGCGGCCGATCACCACGAGGCCGTCGGCGCCGAGTTCCGGCAGCACCGCGAGCCCGTCGGTCGCCGGGATGGCGCCGAGCGCGTCGGCGACCACCCGGACGGCGATCTCCTCGGCGCGCTGACGCACCTGGGCGTCGGCAGGATCGATGCCGATCGCCGGCAGATTCTGATACGCACGGTCGAAGGCTCGGCGGGACTGCTCCGGACCGATTCCGTGGCGCCGGACCAGATCCGCGATCTCCTCGGCGCTGCGCCCGGCCGGGTCAACCCCCAGCTGCCGGGATCGGGCCGCGAGCGTGTCGAACGCGGCGGCCCGGCGGCGAGCCGAATCCAGTGCTTCGGCATCGGCCGGGGTGGCCGGCGTGACCTCGTGCAGCGGCCCACGGATCCACCGGCCGTGCTGGTCTGCCCGCGGGCCCTCCAGCTGGAGCAGGTTCATCTCGGCGTGCGAGGCGGTCAGCCGCCGGACAGCGGCCCTGGCGGATTCGGCGGCGGCCAGCCGGTCTCGCGCGCTCTGCTCGACCCGACCGGTGATGCCACGCTCCCGCAGCCCGGTGAGCCGCGCTCGCCGGTCCTCGGTCAGCGTGTCGACCAGGCGTTGCAGCGTCGCGTTGCTGAACCGGGCCGGGTCCTCGATGCCGAGCGTGCCGACCAACCGGACCGCCTCGGCGCGGAACACCTCGTGGACGACAGCGAGCGCGGCCACCTGATCGGCGGTGCCGGGGCGCGGCGCCGGGCGCGACCCGTGGTTTTCCGGATAGGTCGGCACGCCGGGTTCCGCGTCGCCCGCCGGGCCGCCGGGTCCCAGATCGACGAGTTCGATCGTGCCGTCCAGCCCGACCAGCACCTGGACCGTGTCCAGCCGGAACCCGCTCTCCAGCAACATTTTCAGCGACGCCGGATCGATCAGGGCACCCGGGTCGGCGCTGACGACCAACACCCGGCGATCGGTTTCCGACAGCCCGACACCGTCGCGCGTCTGGATGAGCCCGGCCTCGGCGAGCACCTCGCCTGCGACCAGCCCGGCCAGCCGGTCGCGGACGGCATCGGCCCCGGCGCGCAGCTCGCCGTAGCGCAGGTGGAGCGCGGCCAGATCGCCGAAGGGTCGGCGGAATTCGTCGACCCGCCGTGCGGCGGCCCGCTGCTCGGCGGCGGCATCCGGATCGCCCGCCGCGACGACGAACGCCGCCCGATCCTCGAGCCGGTCGAGCCGCCGGCGAGCCGCGGCCATGACGTCGTCGGGGTCGGCGCCGCGCACTGGTACGCCCAGATCGTCGGCGAGCTCGCGCATCCGCTCGGCGATCTCGTCGAGCGGGCGCCGGGCCACGGCGAGGTCGGCGAGTGCCTGACGGCGGGCCGGATCGTCGGCGGCGGGCACATACGGCCGGCGCTCGCCCCACTCCGCCCAACTGGTGCGCGCGCGGCCCGCGGATTCGCCGATCGCCGCGAGCGGGGTGGGCTGCTCGTCCGATCGGCCGGGCCCATCGGCCCGGTCGGCGCTGTGCCGGAGCAGATCTCGTGGGAGTTCCCGGGTTTCGGTCTGGACCCGGCCCGCGGTGTCGACGGTGAGCCGCACCTCGCGCAACCGGGTACCGGGGTTGTCGAGCGCGGCCAGCACCGCCGGGGTACCCGAGCGGACGGCCGCACCGAGCAGGTCGGCCGCCTCGTCTGCGGTGCGGGTCGCGACCAGCACGATCGGTGGTGTGTCGTCGGTGACGGTGACATGCGGGGCGGCGAGATCGCGACCGGGTCCGGTGAGTGCGTCCAGTTCGGCGGCGGCGATCAGGTGGTCGGTGATGGCGTCGACGCGCTGCTGGGCGCGGGTGGCGGCGACGAACTCCGCCGGATCGGCGAATTCGTCGGCCGCGGCGACGAGTGCGGCGTCGCGGGCTTCCCGCGCGGCCGCCAGTTCGGCGGCGAGCCGGGCCCGAACCGCTTCCCGCACCGCCGGATCGGCGGAACGGTCGGCGGCGATCGGAGGCGCGGGCGGCGCCGCGCTCCGGCCGCCGGCCTCTGCCGTGCCCGCCAGGTCGGTGACCTCGGCATCGGCCTGGACCAGGTGCCGGGCGAGATCGGCCAGCTGGGCGACGGTCCGGTCGTCGGCGGGCGAGCGCAGCAGGGTGCCCAATTCCGTGACGGTCGCGAGGATCCGGTCGGGGGTCAGTCGGGCCGGGTCGACCCACTGCCGCAAGGTCTCGGCGAGCCCGTTGATCTCGTCGGCCAGCCGATCGCGTCTGGTCACCGCGTCGGCGTAGGTTGATGCGGGCGGCAGTGGCGCGAGCAGGCCAGCGGCCTCCTGAGCCGCCGCCTCGCGCGCGTGCCGGACCAGCAGATCGTGCAGCACCTTCGCGGGCTCCGAGGCGGCGTCGCCGTTGAGTTCGACGTCGGCGAAAGCCTCGGCCAGTGCCTCACCGGCGTCGAGCACGTCGCGATCGTTCTCGCTGAAGCTGTAGCGGCTGAGCTGATGCAGCCACTTCAGGAACTCCGCCTGATCCACCGGCGAGTGCCGCTCGCCGTAGTAGCGCACCAGTTCGGCGAGGACTTCCTCCTCGGTGAGCCTGCCCGCGGTGTCCTCGAGCACGTGCCCGAACTCGTGCACCACCGTCACGTAGACCTGGGAACGGCCCGGCGCCATCACGATCTGCGGTGAACCCGCGCTCTCCTCCAGATGCTGCACGGCGGAGCGATTCAGGACCATCGTCGAGACGAACCCGAAGAGACGGCCCGCGAAACCGAACCGCGGCAGCATCCTGGTCTCGCCCAGCGCGGTGATATCGATATCGGGGTCGATGCCGATCGAGCGCAGCCGGGCCCAGGGGTAGCGCGTCATCAGATCATCGACGGCCCTGGCGAACTCGCGCAGGGAGTCCACGTCGACACCCTCGACGTGGAAGTCACGAACCAGGACACCGTGGCGCTCACGCAGCAGCCGGGTGATCTCGGCGGGACCACGATCCGACCATTCACCGAGATCACGTCGCGAAGGAGGCCACACCTGGTCGGTCGGGCCACGGCCGGTGATCGTCTCGACCAGCCGCTGCCACAGGGTCGGGGCTTCCGGTGGCGTACCGACCCGGCCGCGTCCGATCGCGGCGGTCGCGGTCTGCAGTTCGGCGACGCGGACACCGTTCTCGTCGATCGTCACGTGGCGGTAGCGCAGATCCAGTTTCGACAGCCGCAGACCGGCTCTGATCTCGCCCGCCACCGCGGTATTGGGGTCGCTGAACCGGCCGACCGCGACCACGGAACGGCGGGCGTCGACCCAGCCGAGCCCGTCGATCAGCGGCACGCCGTCGGCAGCGGCGAGGACATCGCGTACCGCCGCATCCTCGGCGCGCAACCGGACGTGCGGGTCGCCCGGGTCGGCGCCGGTGTCGATCAGGTCCGCGTACGCGCGATCGAAGGCGGCGAATTCGGCGTCGTCGCCGGTGCCACGGCGGCGGACCAGGTCGGCGAGTTCGTCGGCGGTGCGCCCGACCGGGTCGATGCCCATCCGACGGGCCTGGGCACCCAGCCGGTCGAAGGCCGAGGCCTGCCTGCCGAGCTGGGTCAGCGCGCGCTCGGCCTCCGGGGACGTTGGCCGGTGCGCGGTGTCGGTGGTGCGGACCCAGCGTTGGTCGTGGAAATGCTCGGGACCGGGGTCGCTGTGGTTCAGTCCCCACAACCGATCCGCCGCGTCGATCGCCCGCATGGCGCGCCGCAGCTGGGACATGGCCTTGCGCGCCGCCAGGTGCCGCGCTTCGCCCGCGGGGTCGGCCGGCTCGGTGCCGATCACCGCCGCCAGCCTGCCCCGCAGCTCGTTCGGCGAGAGACCGGCGCCGTCGACCCCGGCCTCGTCGGCCAGTTGCACGGCGAGATCGAGGAAGTGGTCACGCAGGGCCTCGGTAGCGGCGATCCGCTGGCCGAGTGCCGGTGTCCGATCGGCCTGCTGGGGCCGGTGTGGCTCGGGGCGCGGGGTGCCGCCGTCCGGGTCGGGACGATCACCCGCGAGCAGGGACCCGTCCGCGGGCAGGTCGAACAGGCCGACGACTTCGGGCCTGCCGCCGTCACCGATCCGCAGCCGCAGTTCCTGCCGCAGCACCGACGGATCGTTCAGCGCGGCGAGGACATCGGCGTCGCCGGCGCGGGCGGCGTCGGCGAGCACGCGGGGCGCGTCGCCGTCGTACCAGCTGACGACGACCAACCGCGGCGGGGTGTCGGTCGTCCGCCCGATCCGGCCGGTCAGCGGGTCGGCACCGTGGGTGCGCAGGGCGTCGAACTCGGCCGCGCGCACCAGGTCCCGGCTCAGCGCGGCGGCGCGGCGCTGGAGATCGGCGAGGTTGTCCGGGTCGGTGTCGATCGGCGCGTCGGCCAACGCGGCACGGGCATCGGCGGATTCGGCGACGAGGCGGTCGATGACGGCACGCCGCACCGCCGGGTCGTCGTAGCGCGGTGTGGTGTCGGGCACGGGCGGCAGGGCGGGCACCCGCGCCGCGCTGCTGCCCAGTTCACCGACCAGTTCCGCGGCGCGCGAATACCGTTCCGCGAGGCCTGCCAGCTCGGCAAGCACGATGCGCTGGGCGGGATCACGCAGCTGGTTGTCGAGCCTGCCGATGGTGTCCGTGATCCGCTCCGGCGCGAGATCCGCCGGACTGATCCACTCCCGCAGTTCATCGGCCTTGCGGTGGACGAGGACGGCGTAACCGTCGCGCTGGGCTACGGCCTCGGCGAGATCGCGCGGTGCGTTCGAATACGGGAGGGCACCGATCGGCGCGGGATACAACGCCACCGACCGGCGCGAATCCGCGGTGAGCAGGCCGTGCAGAACCCGTGCCGGTTGCGCGGCGCGGTCGCCGTTCAGTTCTACATCGGCGAACGAATCGGCCAGCGCCTGACGCACATTCAGCGATCCGTCCGGATGGAAGCTGCCTGGGCTCAGCCCGTCGAGCCACGCGCGGAACTCCGCGGCGACAACCGGTGCGCGCAGCGTGCCGTAGGCCCTGACCAGTGCGGACAAGACTGTGTCGGTGGTGAGGTGCCGGGCACCGCCGGCGAGCACCTGACCGAATTGGCGGACGGTCGTGTCGACCACAGCCGAGTGCTCGCCCGGACCTGTCGACGGGGTCAGCACCGACAGGGTGATGGTCGCGCCCCGCCGCCCGAGCCGGGTCCGGCCGAGTTCGGCCGCGGGCAACACGGCCATGCGGATGCGGCGCAGGTCCGCAGCCGGGTACCTGACCAGCAGATCGTCGATGGTCTTGGCGAACTCGCGGACCGCGTCCGGGTCGACCGGACGCACACCGAGCTGGGTGACCCGCAGACCGTGCAGCTCGCGGAGCCGGTCGCGGATCCCGTTGCGGCTCAGGCTGCCCCACTCGCCGAGGTCGCGCGTGGACGACGGCCAGTCGAACTGGTTCGGGCGCAGGCGCCAGCCGCGGGTCCGCAGCAGGGCGGCGTCGGCGATCCGCCTGCCGAGACTACGGCGCAGCGGAGTCAGGTCGTCCGGGCCGAGGCCGGCCGGTCGCTCGTCGACCGTCATCGTGCGTGGACTGCGCAGTTCGGTGATACGCGCGCCGTCGGCGTCGAGCGACACCGCGAGGTACCTGACCTCGGCGCCCGCGGTGAGCGCGCCATGCACCGCGGGGGCAAGGACGAGCGACGGATCGGACCGGCCGATCAGCGACGGCCGGGTCGCCGGGGCGGTCGGATCACGGCCGAGCCAGCCGAGACCGTCACCGAGCTGCCTGCCACCGGCCGCCGCGATGACATCGCGCACCGCCGTCTCCTCCGCGCGGGCGCGCGGTGCCGGGTCGTCGAGATCGCCGCCCAGCGCGCGGAAGTCGGCCAGCTCGCGGGCGAAGCGGTCACGCAGGGCCGCGCTCGCGTCCGGCCGCGCGGCGACGGCGTCGGCGAGGCGGCTCGCGCTCAGCCCACTCGGGTCGACCCCGAGCTGCCTGGCCGTGGCGACGAGGTCGTCGAAGGCGCCGACCTGACGGCCCAGCTGTCGCAGCTGCCGGTGGACCGCTTCGGTGGTGCCCCGGTGCGGTCTGGTGTCGGCTCTGAGCCAGCGCGGGTCCGGCGAGTCCGCACCGATGATGCCCGCAGGCCGGTTCACGGCCGACTCCGCCGCATCGGCGAGCACCATCGCGTCGGCCAGCGCGGCGGCCCGCTCGGTGAGCTGGCTGTGCGCGCGATACAGCGCCAGATCGGCCAGGTCACGCGGACCGTGCCGCTGGGCGTGCGGGCTCAGCCGGTCGGTGATCGAGGACAGCCTGGCGTCGAGCTCCGCGGCGAGATGACCGGGCAGCTCCGGGAGCGGGACACCGTCGACATCGATGCCGAGGGAGGCGGCGAGATCGGCGACGTCGGCGGCGACGATGTCGCGCAGGGCGCGCATCGTGTGCGCCTGCTGAGTCGGCGTCGGGCGATCCGGAGCGGGCCCCGCTGGTTCGAACCACCGATCGGCCTGAACCCGCGCGGCACCGGCGGGGTCGTCGGCGACCTGGTGCCCGAAGGACCCGTCGGGGCCGAGCTCGATCCGCAGTTCCCGGATCGGGAGCCCGAGCGATGCCGCCAGCGGCCCGGCCGCGGTGTGCCAACCGGGTGGCCGGTGCGTGTCGAAGTGGCCGTGCAGCGTCGCGACCAGCACGGCCGCGGGCGGCCCACTGTGGAGGCTCAGGCCGTCGCCGACCGGGTGAGCCCCGACGGTGGTCACGGCGTCGTGCGCGGCGGCGCGGAACAACTCGGCCTCGATCGCCCGGCCGCGGGCCCGCGCGGCCGCCGCCGCGGCGTCGTCACCCGCGGCGAGGGCGCGGTCGTTGGCGGCGACGAACTCGAACAGCCGCACGGTGAGCCGCTCCACCCTGGCCCGGACCACATGCGGGGCGAGGGCGGTCGGATCCGGGTCGTCCCAGGTGACCGGCGACGGTTCCGGTCCGCGCCTGCTGTTGTCGACCAGCAGGCGGTGCAGTGCCCTGGCCGGTGCGGACGCCCGGTCGCCGTTGAGCTCGACATCGGCGAAGGCTTCGGCCAGTGCCTCGCGCACGTCGAGGACGCCGCCCTTGAAGCTGTAGCCGCTGAGCGCGCTCAGCCAGCGGGCGAACTCGTCGGCGTGCACGGTGACGTCGCGACCGAAGGCGGCGATCAACGCCTGGTAGGCATCGGCTTCCGAGATGCTGTGCCGCGCGGTGAAATCCAGCACGTGCCCGAATTCGTGCACGACCGTCGCGTAGACGAGGGAATGGTCGGGCGAGGTGACGACGTAGCCGGCAGAGGTGAGCGGCGCCGGGTCGGCCGAACCTGCCCGAGCCAGCACCTGCGACAAGATGATCCGGCAGGCCAGGCCGTGGGACATGCGCGCGCGCTCGGCGGGGCTCGGCGGCCTGCCTTCCGTGCGCCCGTGCAATCCGCGGTCGAGCTGGCCGATGTCGAGAGCGACCAGGTTGGCCCACGGGTAGTCGCGCATCATGTCGTCGATCGCGCGAGCGGCGTCGCGGACGTAATCGGGGTCGAGACCACGGAAGTCGATGTCGCTGGTGTCGATGCCCCACCGCTCCGCCAGCACACGCTGGATATCGGCCGGGCCACGATCGGACCATTCGCCGAGATCCCGGCGCGCGGGCGGCCAGGTGTGCGCCGCCTCGGGTTCCGGTGTGCCCGCCGGTTCGCTGTGCGGTGCCGGATCGGTCAGGGGGACCAGGTCGACCATGCCGTTCTCGGCGACCCGCACCTGCCGGACCTCGACGCGGAAACCGTTGGCGGCCAGCTCGGCTCGCAGTGCCGGATCGATGGCATCCGCGATGGCGTCGCCCGCGGTCAGCACGAGCGCACGACGTCCGTCGCCGAACAGCGCGATGTTGCCCTCGACGCGGTCGGCGCCGCTGTCGGCCAGCTCGCGCCGGATCGCCACCTCGGCCGCCGCGCGGCGGGCGGCCGCCTCGGCGGCCACCGCGGTCCGGTGCTCGGCGTGCAGTGCGGTCAATTCCCGCAACCAGGACGCCAATTCGCCGAGCCGCTGGTTGCCCGGATCCGCCGACCAGCGCGCCCGCGCGGCGTCGAGCATCGCCTGCCCGTGCCGGAGCATGCCGTCGGCGTCGGTCGCCAGCGGCAGCCGGAGCCGGGCGTGTAGCCGCAGCTGGGCGTAGACCTGATGGCGGCGCTGGACCGCGTCGCCGATCGCGCCCACCCGATCGGCGAGCGGATCGCCGCCACGCGAGGAGTCGGGGCGCGGACCGTCGACGGGGCGATCGGCGGTGCGGATGCCGTTGTCGGACGGGTCGATCGGAGCCAGACCGACCAGTTCCACCTCGCCGGATGGCCGCACCCGCACCATCGCGACCTCGACCCGGTAGCCGTTCTCGGCCAGGCGCTGCAGAGTCGAGCGCGGCACATAGCGGTCCACGTCGGCCGACGGGGTGAGGACCAGTGCCCGGCCCGCACCCGGCACGAGCCCGACATGCGGGCCGAGGCCGTCGCGATTCGCGCCCGCCTGCGCGAACACGTCGTCGATCGCGACGAGGGTCGCCCGCCGCAGATGCTCGAGCTCGCGCAGTCCGGCCGAGCGGTACGCGCCGAGCTGACCGATCAGCTGCTGGAAGGCCGGGGTCCAGGCCATCACGTTGTTCATCGCCGTCAGCCACCGCTGGTTGCCGTCGGCCCCCTGCGGTGTCTGCGCGCGCTGCTGCTCGGCCGAGACGATCGCATGGACCGCGGCGACCAGCGCCTCGGGATCACCGGTCCGCGGCGGGCGACCCAGCTTCGCGGTTTTGAAGAACTTCTTCGTCGCGGCGGCGATCTGCTCGGCCAGCTGCTTGCGGTCGGCACCGGCGCGGCGGGCCGCGTCGAGGTCGGGCGCCATCGCCTGTCTGCCCGCCGCGCTGGGCTGGTGTGGGGTAGAGCCGCGGGATACCCAGGGGTCGGTGCGCACCCCCGGCTGCGGGCGCGGTCCCTGGTTCGGCGACGCGGTGTGCTGCGCGGTGCCGGGGGTCGGGGTGTCGGCTCCGCTCGGCGGGAGCACGACTCCGGTGACGACCCGCGGACCCTGTCCCGAGTCCGAGCTCGACGGGTCGACCGGTCCCGGCTGTTGCGCCGGAGGTGGCGGCCCGGCGGTCTGCGTCGTCTGCCCGGGTTCCTGGGGCGTGGTCGCCTGCCCGGGCTCCTGGGGCGTTGTTGTCGGATCGGGGTCGGCGGAGTGTTGTTGCCCCGGCGACTGCTGCCCATCGCCGGTGGTGGAGGAGATGATGACGCCCTCGACGACCCGCGGCCGCGCCCCGGCATCCGGGGTGGACGGATCGCGCGGCGGCGGTGTGCCGGTCGGGTCGGCGGGTGGGTCGAGGCGAACCAGCCGGACCCGACCGTCCGGGTCGACCTGCACTGTCCAGGCTTCGATCCGGTAGCCGGCAGCCGCGAGGTGGCGCAGCTGGTCCGCGCCGATGTGTCGGGTGACGTCGGCGCTCGGGGTGAGCACCAGGGCGCGCCCCTCCGCGGGGACGAGGCCGACGTATCGGCCGAGCCCGGTCCGATCGGCACCCGCCCCGGCGAACACATCGTCGATCGCGGCGTGGGTCATCCGGTCGAGCAGGTGCCGTCCGGTGGCTCCCAGCGAGCGGAACTCACCGAGCTGACCGATCAGCTGCTGGAATCGCTGGGTCCAGACGAGGTAGTCGCGATGGGCGACGGCAGGCCGCACGTCGTCGCCCAGCGAGGGGAGCGTGCTGTGATGCGCCTGCGCCATCACCGTGCGCACGGCGGCGACCAACGCCTCCGGATCGGTGCCGGTGGGCGGCGCCATCCGCAGGGCCTTCAGGAAGTTCTTGACAGCGCGTGCCTTGAAGAACTCCTTGACGTCCTTCGCGATCCGCGCGGCCGACCCGGCGCGCTCGTCCGCGTTCCGCTGCACCTCATCGGCAAGCCGCGCGATCTCGCTCCGCGCCGCGTCGGTGAACAACGCGTGGTCGACCGCTCCCCCGGCAGGCACCCACGGCGTGGTGACGACCGGCGGCGGCACCCCCGGATCGGTGCGCGGCGGCGTCCCCGGACGCGGGGGCGAATCCGGGTCGGCCTGCGTCGCCCCCCGCTGCTCCGGCGACGACGAGCGCGCCGACGGGTCGTCAGCCGCGGGCTGCGCCTGCGCCGAACGCGGCGAGCCCGACGTCTCGGAACCGGTCGTCGGCGCAGGCCCCGCTTGCGGATCCGCGGACTTCGCATCGGTGCCCGGCTCCCGCGACGAGCCGGACTGCGCCAGGGGCGCGGAACCGGTCTCGGTAGCCGACGACCGGCCCGGCTCGGATCCTGGTACCCGGTCGGAATCCGTACCGGTGGGCGGTGTTTCGATGCTCCGATCACTGCCCGGTGCGGTCTTCGCTGCCGGCGCCGGATCGGAATCCGGTCCAGGGGGCGTGGTTTCCGCGCTCGACTCACGACCGGACGCCGAGTCCGGTGCCGACGCCAGGCCGGAATCCGTACCAGGGGGTGCAGTTTCCGCGCTCGACTCACGCCCCGGTACCGACCCCGGCGCCGACGCCAGGCCGGAATCCGTACCAGGGGGCGCAGTTTCCGCGTTCGGCTCACGGCTCGGTGCCGACTGCGGCTGCGTGCCCGGGTCGGAGCGGGGAGTGCCGGTCGGGGTGATCGGTGGGCGGAGGGCGGTGAGGGTGATCGCCAGCTCGGACGGGTCGGCCGGGTCGGGGTTGACGACCTGTAGGCGCCACACATCGAGGGCGGTGATGTCGTCGGTGAGAACACTGAGGGTGTCTGGGGTGACGGCCAGGCCGACTGCGGTCGTGGGTGACAGCAGGATCGCGCGGTGCTCGTCGGGCAGTACGCCCAGCCATGGGCCGTGCGCGTCGATCCGGCCGTGCGCGAAGGCATCGGCGGCGGCCGCGGCGGCCAGCTGATCCCGCGCGGCGACAGCCTCGGCCGCGGCCGCGACGACCGCCGAGTGCTCGGCGGTCAGCCGGCGGAGTGCGACGGTCAGCTCAGCCGCGGTCCGCTCGGCCCCGGCCTTCTCCGCGCGCTGCGCGGCATCGGCGGCGGGCAGCGCGGCCGCGCGATCGGTCGCGGCGTCGACCTGTGCCCGCAGTGCCGCGAGCACCTGGTCCGGATCGTCACCGCGAAGGCCGAGCGCGACCGCCGAGCGCATCATCCGGTCCCGGGCGGTGGCCAGTTCGGCGTCGGCACGCTGCCACTGTCCGTGCAGCTCGGCCAGCTGCTGTGCGACCTGCGGGCTCGACGGTGCGAGCAGCTGCGGCGCGCCCACCGGCGTCCAGGCGCGATCCGAGCCGGGGTGCAGGTCGCCGCCCACCCGGGCCGTCGACTCCGCAGAGTTGTCACCGGTGCCGGTGCCGGGATCGCCCTCGGTGCGCCCGCCAGAGCTGCCATCGCCCAGTTCATTTCGGCCGGAGCTGTCGTCGCCCCCGGTGCGACCACCGGAACCTTGGTCGCTTCCTGGCTGCAGTGCCGTGCCACCCTCGCCGGATGGCGTGCTGCCGGGCTGAGGGCCGGGCTGCGGCGGCACACTGCCAGGTGGCGTGCTGCCGGGCCGAGGGCCGGGCTGCAGCGCCGAGTCACCCTCGCCGGGAGGCGTGCTGCCGGGCTGGGGGCCGGGCTGCAGTGCCGAGTCACCCTCGCCGGGAGGCGTGCTGCCGGGCTGGGGGCCGGGCTGCGGCGGGGTGCTGCCGGGTGGCGGGTCGATGATCCGCCAGGTGGCCCGGCCGTTCGCATCGGTGGAGATGCGCAGCTCGCGGACCAGCATGCCGGGGCGGCGCAGCTGATCCATCACCTCGGGCAGGTCGGCGGCGATGGCGCGTGCGAGGACCTGGCCCGCTTCGCCGTCGGCCCAGCCGACCACCAGCATCATCGGCGGATCGCCCTCGGCGAGCCCGATCTGATCGGTCAGGATCTGGTCACCGACCGAGAGCAGCGCGTCTTCCTGGATCCGGTCGATCACCGCTTGGCGCAATTCGTCGGCGCGCTGTTGGGCGTCGGCGGCGGCCACCGGGTCTCCGTCGGCCAGGGCCGCTTCCTGCGCCTCGGTCGCCGCTACGTACTCCGACACCAGGCGATCGATAACAGCCCGGCGCAGCGTGTGACCGTCGAGCGGCGCGGGCGGCGCCGGTGGTGGTGTCGGTCCCGACAGGGCCTCCACCTCGGCGATCGCCCGCAGGTAATGCTCGGCCAGCGGCTCCAGTCCCCGAACGAGCTCGGCGTCGGCGGGCGAGCGCAGGACGGTGGCCAGATCGGCGACCGTGTCGAGCACCCGATCGGGCGCGAGCGCCGCCGGGTCGACCCATTGGTGCAGCTGGGCGACCAGCCGGTGTAGGTCGGCGGCCAGCCGGTCACGCCGGGCGACCGCGTCGGCGTAGGTCTGCGCGGGTGGGAAGTAGGCGTCGTCGGCCGCTCGGCTGATCGCGATGAACCGGTCTGATCTGGCCAGCTGGGCGTCGGCAGCGGAAAGCCCCTCGGTGGCCGCGCGCCGGGCCTCGTCGGTCAGCATGGCGTGCAGCGCCCTGGCCTGCTCGGACGCGCGGGGACCGTTGAGCTCCACATCGAGGAAGGCCTCGGCGAGCGCGGCAGCCGGGTCGATCCGTCCCCGCCGGTCGAAACTGGCCGCGCTGAGCTGCTGCTGCCACAGATCGAACGCGACCCAGTCGATCGGCGAGTGCTGCCTGCCGAAGGCGGTGATCAGCGTCTGCAGGACATGGTCGCGCGCGAACCGCCCGGACGCGCGGTCGAGCACATGCGCGAAGCTGCGCACCACCGAGCCGTAGATCGTGCTCGCGTCGACCGCCACCCGGAACCCGGCGGCGGAGTCATAGCGGGACAGGCCGTGCGGCTCGGCGCCCGCGGTAAGCGTGTGATAGTTCAGTTCGAGGATGGAGGCCTGATTGGCCCAGCTGCGCGGCCGCAGACTCCGCAACACATTCGTGCGCACCCGCGCGTTGGTGCCGTCGGGGAGCGGTTCCACCGAGATCCGTCGCAGGTTCGCGTGCGGAAACCTGGTGAGCAGGTCGTCGATGGCGCGGGCAGCCTCGCGCACCGAGTCGGGGTCGAGCCCGAGCGCGTCGAACCGGCTTACCCGCACACCGTGGCGCTCCTCGAGCAGCGCCATGATCTGCTCGGCGTCCAGATTCGACCATTCCCCCAGGTCACGGGTCGACGGCCGCCACGGCGCCGAGGTCTGTGGCAGGTCGAGGGCACCGGTGACCCGGCGGATGAGGCTGCGGCGCTGCGAATTCCCCGTATCGGGCGCCGGCTCGGTGCGCGGTGCGCCGAGGTCGAACGAGCGCAGCTCGCGCACATGGATACCGTCGGCGTCGACGACCACCTGCCGATAGGTGACCTCGGCGCCGGCGGCACGCAGCGCCCTGCGCAATTCCGGATCGATCACATGATCCGGATTGCCGTGCAGACCGACCACGATCGCCTGCGGCGGAACGCCGTTCGCCGCGGGCACCCAGACCAGCCCGTCGACGAGCTGCCGTCCGCCGAGACCGGCGAGCACATCGCGCACCGCTGCGGCCTCGGCCAGCGCCCGCGGCATGACATCCGCGGAATCGCCACCGAGCGTGCGGAATTCGTCGATCAGACGCTGGACTCGGGCGCGTCGCTCGTCGTCGTCGAGCAGGTGTCCGGCGAGCCGTTCCAGGTCGTCGACGCTGCGGCCGGTCGGATCCATGCCGAGCTGCCTGACGAGCGCGGTCAGCTCATCGATCGCCGCGACCCGGCGCAGGTGCCCAGCCAGTGCCCTGGCGGTGTCGTCGCTGGTCGGAACATGGTCCCGTTCGGGGACCCGCACCCAGTTGGTGTCCGATTCCGGTGGGCGCGAGCCGGATTCGAGTTCACCAGCCGCTTGCTGCCGTCCGCGCAGGCGCTCGGCCAGCTCGACGATCCACCGGCGGTGCCGCGGCTGCGGCTGCGCGGCAGGCTCGGGCGCGGCCGCCTCGTCACGCAGCCGCGCCTCGGCGCGCACGGCGGCCTCGCGCAGCGCGTCGGTGCGCGCCAGCTCGTCGGCCAGCGCGGCCAGCCGGTCCTGTCGGGCACGCAACGCATCGATGTCGGCATCGGTGGTCGCGGACCGCTGGGCAGCGGCGAGTTCGGCGTCGAGCCGCGCGGTCTCGGCGGCGAGCCGGTCGGCCACCGTCTCGGCGAGCATCGACGGTTCGATGTCGGCCGGATCGGTCCCGAGCTCCGTCGCGATCTCGGCGATGCGTGCGGTGAGCCGGCCGCGTTGCGCGCCGAGCACCGCGATCCGGTCGGCCGGCGAGCGTTGCGGCCCGGCGGTGTCCAGCGGCGGCGCCGGTGGCCGGGGTGCGGTGTCGCGACGCTCGTTGTACAGCGCGCCGGTGTCGGCGAGTTCCCGCAGCAGCACCAGGTCGGCCAGGATCTCGGCGCGGATGGTGCGATGCACCTCGGCGAGTTCGGCCGGACCGAGGGCTTCGGTCTCGTCGATCTTGCCGTCGCGGAACGTCTCGTAGACCTTGGCCAGTTCCTCCGGCGAGACACCGTGGACGTTCACGCCGAGCATGCGGGCCCAGTCCAGGTCCGGTTCGACATCGAGCCTGCCGTCGCCCATGCGGATCGGGTACTCGCGCTCCGGCAGCGAGCGCAGGAAGTCGATCAGGTCGTCGCCGAGGACGGCACGCAGGAATTCCGGCGCGGTCGGGTCGTGGATCGGCATCTCGGAGTCGACCAGACGGGGATCGATGTCGATGGACTGCTTGGGATCCCAGTACCGGTCGAGCAGATGCATCTGCCGGGAGAAGTCCGCCAGTGCTTCCAGTCGCAGGGCACGCATCCGCAGCCGGTGGGTCAGGCCGGCGACGGTGTCGTCGATCCGGTCCGGCGTCAGCGCCGTTGGATCGGCGTCGAGATCGAGGCCGAGGCGGTCCGCGAGGGCATTGCGGTCGGCGAGCAGCTCCGGCAGGGGCCGGGTGTCCGGTGCGGCGGGCCCGGACAATTCGGACGTGGTCGCGGGCGGCACCAGGATTCGCCATTCGCCGTCGCCGTCCCTGATCGCGGTGACATCGATCCGGCGACCGTCGATCTCGGTGGTGAGATGCCGCAGTTCCGGCCGCTCGACGACGCCGAGCACCACCGACCCGTCTTCGGTGCGGGTCGGGACGACGAACTCGACGTCGACGGTGCCGTCGCCGATCCTGGCGCCGAGATCGCCGAGGTGGATCAGCTGCGCCGCCAGGGTATCCCGGTGCTGCATGCCCGCATCGAGCACGAGCAGGCGGGCGGGGTCGCCGGGGACGAAGGCCAGTCTCGGTGTCACCAGTACCGCGTCCCCGCCCAGCGTGTCGACGTAGTCGGCGATCGCCTGCTCGCCGACCGCCTGCAGCGCCGCGAGCAACCGGTCCCCTGCCGCGCGATAGTCGCCGACGAGGTTCGCCAGCGCATGTACCAGCTCGGCGCGATCGCCGGTGCCCGCCCGCAGGTCGGCCAGACCGGCGGCCAGGCCATCGGCGCCGTTGAACGCCAGCCGATCGGCATTGAGCAGCTGCGCCCAGGTCGCCCGCTCCGCCCGGATCTCCTCGCGGCGGATCGCGTTGAGCAGCCACTTGCGGCTGCCGATGTCACGTCCTGGCTCGTCCGCGTCGTCGGAGGCGTCGGGATCGGTCAGCGGGTCGGCGCCGTTGTTCGGCGGGATCGCGTCCTGGATATTGGTGACGCCGTTGGCGCGCAGGACATCGCGGAGCAGCCTGCCCAGCGGATTGCCGTCCTTGGCGGAGAGCCACTTGTCCTTGACCCGCGGCACGCCGAGATCACGGGAGAAGGCCAGGAAGGCGTCCTCGTCCAGGTAGCGCTGTGCCGCCTCGGCGAGTCCGTCGATGATGCCCGCCTCCCGCAGCGCGAGGTATTCGGCCTCGCTCAGCGCCCGGTCGGCGGCGTCCGGGTCCGGGGTGGCCACCTCGACACCCAGTTCGGCGGCGAGCCGGTTGATCAGCTCGCCGATCCGGACGAAATCGCCCTGCGCCCTCAGTAGTTCGCGGATCCGATGCCCGGCCCAGTCCTGGGTGGGCGCGTCCGGAATCGGCTCGACGACGATGGCGGGCCGCGACGGCTCGATCGCTTCCGGTTCGGGTTCGGCTGTGCCCTCGGCCAATTCGGCTGCGCGCTGCCTGGCGCGTTCTTCTTCCTCGGCCGCCCACTTCTCGGCCAGGTGCGGTGGGATCTCCCCGCGCCTGCGTTCCAGTTCGGGATCGGCTTCGACGTCCCAGTACCGGTATTCCTCGCCGTCGCTGGTATGGGGCGCGTCGAAGTCGTCCTTTCGCTCGATGAACTTGCTCAGCACGAACTCGGCGATCGCGCGCCGCTTCTTCCAGATCTCGGCGGTTTCCTTGGCCACCCGGATGGGGTTGAAGTCCGGGCCCTCCATCACCAGGATCTTCGACCAGTACCCGACGACGTGGATCCACGCGCTGTCCATGTTCGACCCGGACGGATACTTCAACCCGGCTATCCGATAGCGCGCCGCGTGCCGGATCTCGGCCCACCAGCGCTGCCAGCGGGAGGGCGTCGAGGTGGTCGGCACCGGCGCCGTCTCCGGCGGGTTACCCAGCCGCTGCGCGGGTTCGATCCGCCAGCGCCCCTGGCCGTCGACGACGAGATGGACCGGTGTCCGCCTGCCGCCCACCTCGATGTTGAAGCGCCGCCGATGCGGCTGCTCGGGATTGTCGGCGTGCTGGGCGACGACCTGGGCGGCGTCGGCGAGATCGGCCACCGCCGCGGTGCGGATGAGCAGGTTGTCGCGCAGGTCGGCGACGACATCGGTGAACGACGCGTCCAGTGCCGCTGGGTCGACATCGAGCAGGCGCGCCCACTGATCCCTGGTCTCGCGGCTGAGCCTGCGGTCCTCGGGATCGGTGCGGCCGTCGTGCCAGGCCGCGGCGGCCCGCAACGCCTCGATCGCGCCGGCACGCAGGGTGAGTTCGAATCGCAGTCTGCTGAGCGTCGCGGGCAGATTCGCCCGCGTCACCGCGTCGGCCCGCAACCCGAACTGCGCGACGAGCCGGGACAGAGTGGCCGAGATGGGCTCGAGCACCGGGGAATCGTGGCCCCAGACCACCTCGGTGTCGTCGTCGGGATCGATCCGTGGCGGCACCCCCGCCGGGTCCGTCGCCTCGTCCAGATTGCCCAGGCCCAGCCTGCGCAGCTCGGCATCGATCCGGGCGAGCTCGGCCGGATCCGGGGTGCTCTGCCAGTTACGCCGGAGCAGGCGGCGCAAGCCGCTGGAACTGTCGTCGGGGTCGGTGCCGAGCAGCTGCTGGGAGCGGCTGATCTCGGCGAGGGCCTGCAGTCCGGCCAGCGGGTCGCGGGACGACCGGACCGCGTCGGTCAGGCCGAGATCGGCGAGCAGCCGATCGGCGAAGTCCCGGTCCAGCGCTCCGAGCTCGGGGGTATCCGGCCCTTCCGGCACGTTCTGCAGGAAGCGGCGGACGGCCGACATCAATTCACCGTCGGGTACACCGAGCGGCGGTCGGCCGGAGGTCGGGACCGGGTCGGTCTGCGCGGGCAGGGTGCCGGGATCGATCGGCGCCGGATGTCCGGCCGGGGCCGGTGTCGACGGTCCTTCGGGGGGTACCAGCGGGGTCAGCAGGACGCGCAGGGTGGACGGGTCGGCCGGGTCCGGTTCCACCCTGACCTGCCAGAAGTCGACCCGCACGCCGTCGGCGGCGAGCGCGGCTCGTTCACTCTGCGGAACCAGGTGGCTCGGGTCGGCCCACGGCGAGACCACCAGCATGCGGGTGCCGTTGTCGGTGAAGCCGCGCCAGCGGAAGGCATCGCGCGCCTGTGCCCGCGCCATCACATCCGCGTACGCCAGGGCCAGCGCCTGGAGCCTGGCCCGCTCGCCTGCCTGGACCGCGCTCCGGTAGGCGGCATGGGTGCGCTGGAGTTCGGCGAGCCTGGGCTGCAGCTCGCGCAACTGCCGCTGCGCGTCCTGCTGGGCGCGCAACGCGCCCGCGTCGCCGATCGGCAGCGGCTCCTGCACCCGGGTGTAGAGCTCGGCGACCCTGGCGGCCGCCGCGCGCACCGCAGCGTCGGGGTCGGCGCCGGTCACGTCGACCCCCAGCGCGGCCGCCTGGGCCAGCACATCCCCGGCGAGGCGCGCCGCCTCCGCCCGCGCCCGATCCAGCTGCGTGCCCCACTGATTCAGCAGCGGCGCGGTCGAGTCCGCGACCGGATGCAGGAAAGTCGGCCCACCGGCCACCCAACCCGGTGTCGGAACATGCGGCGGCTGGACCGGCGGCGGCGGATACGACGGTGCCTCGGGAACCGGCGACGGCACATGCGGCGGCTGCACCGGCGGCGGCGGATACGACGGAGGCGGCGGATACGACCGCACCTCGGAGACCGGCGACGGCACATGCGGCGGCTGCACCGGCGGCGGCGGATACGACGGAGGCGGCGGATACGACGGCGCCTCCGGCACCGGCGACGGCATACGCGGCGGCTGCACCGGCGGCGGCGGGTAGGACGGCGGCGGGTAGGACGGCGGCGGTGGATACGACGACGACTCGGCGACCGGCGGCACCTGCGGGGGGTGCGCCGGCGGCGGGGGGTACGACGGCAACGGCGGGAAACGATGTGGAGGTGTGCCCGAGCCCGGCTGCTGCGCGTCCGTGGACTGCGGCG
The DNA here is from genome assembly GCF_053608525.1 of Nocardia sp. NPDC055029. Taxonomy (NCBI): domain Bacteria; kingdom Bacillati; phylum Actinomycetota; class Actinomycetes; order Mycobacteriales; family Nocardiaceae; genus Nocardia; species Nocardia sp. NPDC055029. Next base: position 205,501 of record NZ_JBSGVQ010000001.1, on the reverse strand, counting down.
CACCGCTTTCCGGCTCGGTGGTGGGGGGTGGCGTCTGCTCGGTGTCCTCGCGTCGCCCCCAGGCGATACGCGGATCGACCGGGCGGGTGCGGCCGTCCTGGCCGAAACGATCCGCGAGTTCGCGGCGCAGCGCGTCCAGGCGATCGCGCGCATCGGCGGCGCGGTGGTCGGCGATCTCGGCGCGCAGGCGGGTCCAGTCGGTCGCGGGGTCGGCGAACGCGGCAAGTTCCGCGACCCGGCGGTGCAGCCACGCGGCGTAGTCGGTGGCCTCGCGCGCTTCCCACTCGGCGCGCTGCAGCCGGCCCGCATCGGCGAGATCCGGATCGGCACCGCGTGCGCTGTCATCGGGGTTACGCCCCCGCGCACCATCGCCCGAGCCACCCTCTCGGGCGCCACCGTCCGAATCGTCGTCGGGGTGCGGGGTCGGTGCGGGCGGCTCGCCCGGCGGCCTGCCTGCGCCGCCGTCGCCCGCTGTGCCGGGCTGCGGAGCGGGCGCATCCGGCTCCGACCCTTCGCGGCGGGCGCCGGCGCCCGGCTCGGCCCGGCCACCGGAGTTGGCTGAATCTCGCTGCACACCAACGGATTCCGAAGTTGCACCAGGCTGCCGACCCGTCTGCTCGCCCCTGTCCGCGCCCGGACGGTTCGGTGGAGCCTGCTCCCCGGATTCCGGGCGCCCGGTCAGGTCGGCGGGCAGCGTCAGCTCGTGGATTCCGACAGTGCCGTCGGCGTCCGGGCGCAGCTGGTGCACATCGACCGCGGCCAGCCGCAGGATGTCCGCGAGACGCGAATCCTGGCGTACCGCATCGCGGACCGCCGCGACCGGGTCGGCAGCGCCGGTGACGAACACGTGGGCCGGTCGGCCGAGGACCACGCCGACCCGATCCCCGAACAGCACACCCGCGCCCGCACGCAGCAGAACATCGCGATGTGTCGCGGCGGTGAGTTCGGCCTCGGCCGCGGCGAGCGCGGCCTGCGCGGCATCGGGGTCGGCTGCCGCGACCAGTGCGGCCGCGGCGGCGTCACGCTGCGCGGTGAGCCGTTCGAGAACCTGCTTGCGCAGATCGGCGGCGGCACGCTCGGCGGCGCCATCGGGTGCGGCGGGCCGGAATTCCGGCGAGTCGCCGGTGGGCGGCGGGTCCATCGACGGGTCGTCGAACAGGTACACGGCGGGGACGTAGGCCGAGCCGTCCTGCAGGATCTTCGCGATGTTCGCGACAAGGCGTTGTGGATCGGTGGCCGTGAGATCGCCGAAGTGCTGCGAGAGCACGTCCGCCGCGGTGCCGGGTGGGCGTGGCGGCGCGAGCCGGAAAGTACCGCGTGGACTCTCCACCACCCGGACCTCATAGGTCCACGCGGCCGTGTTCAGCGTGACCGTGCGGACCGGATGGGCGTCCGGCGTGACCGCGTCCCAGTCTGCCTGCACCGACAACGGCACCTGCCTGGTGAACAGGCGGTGGGCGACTTCGGCGGGGTGCGGTGGCTCGATCGTGGGATCGCCGGTGACGCGGGCATGACCGGCGGACGGAACTCCGTGGGTCAGCTCCGTGCGCTGTTCGACGATCGCCCGCCCGAATCGCCTTCGGCCGGTGCGATGTTCGTAGGTGTCGAACGCGTCCGGGCCGAGCTGGCGGATCCACGCGTCGAAATCCATCCTTGTGTCGCCGCTCGCGCGGTAGCCGAGGTACGCCGCCAGCATCGCGGTGGCGACATCGGATTGCGTCGGTGGCCGGAACTCCTCTTCGGCCTCGTTCCGGGTGATGTACCTGCCCTCCGGCAGGCCGCCCCCACTCTCGTGCAGGGCGAGATAGGTCAGCCGGTGCGAGCCGTCCCACAACACGTTCGCGTACGGGAACCCCGAATCGGGATCACCGACTTCGGCGAGCGCACGCAGCGCGTCCAGGTGCCCACCCGGCAGTGCCGCGACGACGAGCTCCGGCGGTGTCCCGGGAAGAACCGCGACCTGGGGAGTCGGCCGATCGACCCCCTGGGTCTCGGAGACCACCTGGTCGAGTCCGGTGCGGATGAAGTCGCGCAGTTCCTCCGGCGAACGCTCGGGTGCGGGCGGATCCGCGGGCGGGTCGGCGGGCGGGTCCACCGCTGCGCCCCTGTCGTCTGCGACCGCTTCGCCGACCGGCTCGGCGACGTCGGTGGGCCACGGGGTATATCCGTGCGAGTTGACCTCCGCCAGCCGGGAAACATCCATCCCGATCTCGGCGACGTCGATGCCGTTCTGCTCGACGTAGCGCCGCACCGCCGCCGCGCCCGCCGCGTGCGCGACGTGCTCGGGCAGCGGCGCGTCGGCCGCGCGCTTGCGGGCCGCCTTGGCATGCGCCTTGTCGTAGGCCTCCCGGTACGCCCGCTCGACCGGGCTCTCCGGAACGACTTCCTGCTCGTCCCGGCGTCGCCGCAGTGTCTCCAGTTCACGGACCAGCGCGTCGGCGTGCATCGCCCGGCGCTGTGGTGACTCCGGGTCCACCTGGGCCGGCCGCACCCACTCGTCGACCGTGTCGATGCCGTGCGCGCGGTCCCATTCGATCTGATGGAATCCGGCCGGATCCTCGCCTGCGGCCAGGGCCGCGTCGGTGAGCAGATTCGCGCGGATCGCCCGGACCGCGGAGCGGTGCGCGGCGGCGTGGATCTCCGCCTGCTCGACCAGCCCGTCGCGCCGGTACATCCGGGTCGCGGTGCGCTCGGCCCTCGCGAACGCCTCGATGTATACCGCGGCGAGCGGGTCATCGCCGAACAGCTGGGAACCGCGCGGCTGCTTCCTCAGCTCGGCTCGCGCTTTGCTCGACAGCATCCCGTAGCCGGGGTCGAGCGACTTCCAGTGCAGCGCACCGAATTCGTACATCCGCCCGAGCGCCGCTGCCTCGGCGTCGAGCATCAGGTCGACATACTCGTCGCGCAGGGTGGTCAGCCGGGCCAGCGGATCGGCGCCCAGGCGCTCGACCAGGGTCGCGGCCCTGATCAGCGCGAGCACCTGGAAGCCGGGGTGGGCGAACCGGTCGATGAGCACCGCGTTCGCGGTCGGCTGGTAACCGGCGAGCGAGCCGGGGGCCCGACGGCCGCCGTTCTCCGCGCCGATCCCGGCGGTGTCCGGATCACCGACGAGGCGGATCTGGACCCCGGCCGCGTCGAACACCCGCAACGCCCATCGGGCCTGCGGGTCGTGCCGGAAGGTGTTGCGTAGTTCGTCGACGGCCGCGGCGGACATCGCGTCCGGCGTTCGGGTGGTGAACTCGGCGCCGTGCTCGGCCAGCACGGATTCCCGTGTCTCGGTGGAGCTTCGCGGCGGTCGCTGCGACGCCTCGGTCCAGGCCGCGGCCAGGTCCACCGGGTCGCGGCGCACCCGCGCGATACCCGAGTCGTCCACCTCGACCCGCACTCGCTCGGCGTCGAACTCCCCCGAGCGCAGCAAGCCAACCAGCTCCGGATCACCCACCCGTGCCGCACGCACCGCCGACACCAGATCGGCACCACCGTCCAGCACGAGCACCCGCGGCGGCGCACCGTCGCGCACCGCGACGCGATCCGAAACCCAGCGCAGCACCCCGGATTCGTGGTCGAGCACGTCACGGCCGACCACCGCGACCAGCTCCCCCGCGATCCGGCTCCGCCGTGCCTCGGCCGCGTCGAGCCGGGCCGCCACGTCGATGAACTCGGCCATCGACTGCCCGTACTTGATGCCGTTGCCGAGCGCGGGCAGCACCCGCCAGACCCGGGTCTCGGCGGTCTGCCGATCGGCCAGACCCATGGTCTCGGTCGATATCCCGGCGCGTCGGGCGAGCGTCTGGAAATGGCGGTCCCAGTCGACACGCAGCCGGGCGATGTCCCGGTCGGCCGCCGTGAGCCGGCGCACCAGCGGGTCGGCTCGGCGCGCGGCGTCCGCGGACAGGCCTGCCGCATCGCCGTCGCGATGCGCATCCCACTCCCGGCCGAATCGGTCGCTCAACCCCTCGGTGACGTCGAGCAGCCCACCCGCGATCAGGGCGTCGACACCCGCGGCGCGGGCCGCCGCGAGCCGCGCGTTCTCGGTGCGACCGTCGGAGTCGCCGGCGAGCACGGCGTCATAGGCGGCCAGGTACTGCTCGCGCATCTCCCGGTGGAATCCGGTGTCGCCCATGTCATCCGAGCGGGCGATGCCGAGACCGTCCAGCTCGCGCAGGAACTCGGCCTGCCTGCCGAAGGCGCCTGCCTCGGCGCGGATCCCCGCGTCGATGTAGTCCGCGCGACCGGTGGCCCGGATCAGCGCCGGGTTCACCGGTAGGTCGCCTGCCACCACCCGATCCGCGAGTTCGGCGATCCGGACGACCGCGGCCGCGTTCGCGATATCGCCACGCTCACCGGTGTTCACGAAGGCCGACAGCGTGCGCGCGTCGAAGGAGTCCGGCTGATCGGCACGCGGGCCCAGATCGCCGAAGCGCACCGCGGCATCCGCCGCGCCGAGGGCCGCCATCGCGTCCCTGCCTGCCGCGGTGTGGCCGAGGACCTGCCAGACGGCCGCAACCGACGGGTCGGGGGCGGCGGTGGGCGACAGGTTCGTCGTGCCGGGGACGACACCGTCGTCGAGCGACCGGATCGGCGGAATACCGTCGGTCACCGGCTCATCGAGGCGGTTCTCCCCGTCGGCCGCGGCGAGCTGGTCCGGATCGACCGGGCCGTACCAGCCGTCCCAGGCATCGGTCAGGCGCATGTGCCGGTCTTCGGTACGGGTGCGCGGGTCGGCGATGGACAGCACCACGTCCATCTGCTGCTCCGCCACTTCGAGCCCGGTGCGCTCCAGGTAACGGCGCAGCCCGGCCAATCCGGCTTCCCTGGCCCGCCGGCTGGCGCGCGTGTGATCGCCCTCGGGGTCCTGGGTCCGCGACGCTTCGTTCAGCGCACGGTCGTAGGCGGACTGGTAGGCGCGCTCGGCCGGACCGACCGGGATCTCGTCCCGGCCTGCCGCCCGATGCTCGGCCAGCCTGCCGATCTCGTCGGCGTATCTGCGGACCTGCCGGTCGATATCCGCGGCGGAATCCCGGGCCGGTGCCTGCGGTTCCGTGGCGGGTGGTGGTGTCGCGCCGGGCCGGAACCCGTGTGCGCGGTCCCACCGGTCACCGAACCGGGCCTGGTAATCGATCCCTGCGACCTGGTGCCCGTCGGTGCGAAGCCCGGCCCGGACCGCACGCATGCCGGCCCGGATCGCGGCATCGTGCACGTGCTGCATGGACTGGTCGCCGCGGATCAGACCGAGATCCTTGTACGCGCGGCGGTACGCGGCGCGGTAGGCCCGTTCGAGCGGGCTGGTGGCGAAACCGTTCGTCCAGTAGTTCTTGTAGCTTTCGAACCGCATCCGCCAGGCGAATGCCCTGGCCAGGGCCTCGGCCTGCCAGTCGAGCATGGTGGCGATGTACTCGTCCCTGGTCAGCGTGTACGGCAGGCGCAGACCGTCGGATTCGGCATGGCGGCGGGCGAGGTGGGCGGCTTCGTGCGCGGCCAGCATGTGCGCGGCCGAACCGGAATCCGGGTCGAGCACCAGGGTGTTGCTCGCGGGATCGTAGCCGTGCAGCTCGCGCCGATCACCGAGCGACAGCCAGGGATCGATCGACGGGTCGGAGTCGACCGCGATCCGGATCCGCACGCCGAGGTGCGCGATATCGGAACCGGCATGGAAACCGGCCGCCGACCCGCCCATCGGCCTGATCAGCGCCTCCTCGACCTCGGCCCTGGCCGGCACGGATTGCGAGCGCGAGCTCGGAAAGCTGTCACGCCAATCATCCCGGCGGCCGGGCAATCCGAGGGTTCCGTCCTCGCGGGCGATCCTCGGGTCGTCCGCGCTCTGCCGCACCAGGACGGCTCCGGTGTCGGAGTAACCGACCTGCACCCGGGTGATCGTGGTGTCCGGCTGGTCGAGGGCAGCGCGCACCGCCTCGTCGGCGTCCCTGGCGCGGTGCAGCTCGTTGGCGAACAGTGGGGAGTCGGCGACGAGGAGGCGGGCCGGATCGCCAGGGATCAGCGCCACCGTGTCGGTGACCAATCTCGCGTCGCTCGTGTGCGCTTCGTCGGCGAATCGACCCGCGAACGTGTGCGCGGCGATCGCCGCGTCCACGCGGGCCCGCTCGGTGGTCACGGCGATGCGGCGCTCCGCGAGGTCGGTACCGTCGGCGAACAGGATCCTCGCCGACCGCGGAACCTTTCCGCGGAGCGCTTTCTGTGCCAGGTCCACCAGGTGCCGAGGGCGGTGCGCGTCTCCGTAGCGGTCCTGCAGCGGATCCACGATCCGCTGCCTCGCGGCATCGATCCGGGCCAGCTCCCGGTCCAGTTCGGCCCGCCTGCGCACCAGGGTGTCGAACGCTCTGGCCGACGCGTCGTCCGCCGGACGATGGAACTCGCCGGTATCGGTGTCGTGCACCGCATCCCAGGCATCCGCGTAGCGCTCCGCGATCGTCCGGGCCGCGCGGTCGAGCCGCCTGTCACCGAATGTGCCGTCGGCCAGCAGCGCGTCGATACCGGCTCGCCGCGCGGCAGCCGCGCGCTGCGCATCGGTGGAGCCGGGTGCGGCGGCACCGTACGCGGCGTCGTAGGCGGCCAGGTAGTGCTCGTGGAGGTCGGCGAGACCGGCCGCTTCGGCCTGGTCGCTGTGCAGCGCGTCCGGCGGTGGATAGCCCAGCTCTTGTAGCTGTCTGGCGAACTCGGCCTGACGGCCGAGCGCGTCGGCCTCCGCGCGAATGCCGGCGGCGACGAAGTCGGCCCTGGCCGTCGCGGCGATCACGCCCGGGTTGACCGGCAACGTGCCCCCGACCACGGCTTCGGCAAGGGCACCGAGCCTGATCACCTGCGCGGCTTGGGCCGGCTGATCCCGCTCGGTCGTGTCGACGACGAAGTCCATCGTGATCAGATTCGCGCTGTCGAGATCGCCGGGCGACTCGCCACGCTCGTAGCGCACCGAAGCATCTGCCGCACGCAGCATTTCATCCGCATGGCGGCCGGCGGCGGTGGCGTTCAGGATCGCGGTGGCTTCGGCGCGCGGCGGCTCGACGAGATCGCCGAGCGGGAACGGAACCGCGTCGGCGAAGCCACGCACCGGGGTGTCCCCGCGGTCGGCGAACACGGCATCGAAGGGGTCGCGCACCGCGGATTCGTCCGGCCGGGTCGCGTGCAGGTAGTCGCCGTCGACAGCGGAACGGACTGTCGTTTCGCCGAAGCCGAAGTCGGCGACCAGCCCGCCGCGCAAACGATCCGCCCGCGCCGCGTCGGCGGCCGCGGCCAGCGCCCGCGGGGTGCCGTCGACCGCGGGCAGCTCGAATTCCACCGACCGCACCAGATGGCCGAGATCGCGCATCAGCGCGCCGAACATGGTGGTCGGCGTCGGCCCGCCGGGGACCTGGCCGACCCGGACCCGCAGCACACCGTCCGCGTCCACCCAGCCCGCGATCCCCTGCCCGTCCTGGCCGCCGTAGCGGTTGACGTAGAAGTTCCGCGCGTCGGCCGGAACGGTGAACCGGTCGTCACCGGATATCGCGTCGGCGTCGGGCCTGGCGAACGCGGCCAGCGCGTCGATCCGGGCCAGCACCGTGTCGTGCCAGTCCGTACGACCGAGCCGCTCGAATTCCGGCCGGGCCGCCTCGACCCGACGGCGCAGGGCATCGACCTCCGAGCTGGTCAGGTCGTGGGCACGGAACACGATCGCACCGTCGTCGGCCACCCGCTGGAAGTGCGCGGCCGCGAACGGGCTCAGCGTCTCCGGCGTCGGATCTCCTTCGAACGCACGGCGATTGCCGACGCCGGCGACCTGGCGCTCGTCATCTATGTACCAGCTGTCCGGATCTCGGGCAGGCATCCCGGTCAGCGCGTCGAACAGAGCGAGAGCCCGCCCACTGAGGAAATTCAGATAGCCGAGCCGATGCGGCTCACCGAAGCCCGGATGACGCTGCGCCGCAGACTCTCCCGGCATTACCTGGTGATAGCTCACGGTGTCGCTCACCCGCACCGACCGCGGGATGTGCGCGCCGACCGCGGCGCCGAGCACCGCCGACAACTCCTGCGCGTCCGCATGCCGGGTGGTGCCGTCGATCTCCCGGATCAGACTGGTCCCATTGTGGTAGGTGACCAGCTCCACCCGCCGCGGGCTGTGCGCGGACGCGCTGCTCGGACCGATGATCCGCACGGTGCGCACACCCGAGTCGAGCGCGGCGCGGACCACGTCCGCGAACGGCCGGATGCCGTGTGCGGCATCCCATGCGTCGCCGTAGATCTCGCGCAAGGTGCGACCGTGCGCTTCGGGTCGTTCCGCCCCGACCACCGCCCTCAGGGCGTCGAGGCCCGCCTGATTGCCGATCCGGTCGAGTTCGTGCGCCGGGGTGCTGGGATTGCCGATCCAGGCCTGATCCCGCGCCGCGCGGAAGGCCGTGGTGTAACGCTGTTCGAGATCACCTGGCGCCGCGAGCGGTTCTCCCGCCGCGCGCAGCTGGGCGGCGGCGAGCAGCCGCATCGCGGTGGCTCTGGTCTCCCCGTCCACCATGCGGTCCACGTAGTCGGCGCGCGAGCTCGCCGACGGGTCGACCGACTCTTGCCGCGCCAGGTGCGCGTTGATCGCGCCGTGCACCAGCGCGAGCAGCTGGTCGGCCGGTTCGGCGGACGGATTCAGCCGCAACAGGTTTCGGGTGGGCAGATACCGATCGGCCCCCGACTCGCCGAATTCGACATCGGTACCGAGGCGGGCGATGGTGTCGCGCGCCCAGGCACCGACCGGGTGGTCGCCCAGCCGGGTCAGCAGGACATCGATCTGGGGGTCTCGCGGTGGCGGGCCGTCGAACGGTGCCATGTCCGAATGTCTGGTCACGACGCCGATGGCCTCGCTCGGCGGGATCCGGGTGACCCGGACCTCCCCTGCCGGATCCACGTCCACCCGCAGATACGTATGCCCGACCGACCGGTCGGCGAGCAGTGACCGCAGCTCCGGATCCTGCATCGCGGCAAGCAGTTCACGCCGATGTCCGCCCGGCGCGGCGGCCACCAGCAGGCGCTGCGGCGGTCCGGGAATCCGGGCCAGGCCCGCACCGTGCAGGTGAGCGCCGTCGTGCTCCGCGATCATTCTGGTCAGCACATCGCGGGTCGCCGCCTCGGCGACCGTGGCAGCCCGGCGCGCGGCCTCGCCTGCGGCCGAAGCGTGGGTCTCGGCGAGGGTGCGCAGCGTGCGCAGGGTCTCGAGCGCGTCCTCCAGCTCGGCGCGCGGCGGCCCGCCGGGCTCGGGCCGCACGATCGCCGACCACACCTCGTCATAGCGCGCGGTGATCCGGCGTTGCAGCGAATCCGGGTCGAGGGTCGGGTCGATATCCGCCCGGGCCGCCAGATCCGTGAGTGTCTCTGTCGCCGAGCGCAATTCCCGGGCTGCGGCCTCCCGGTCCGCGGCGGCGGCGCGCAGCTCGGCGGCGACCTCCTGGCTGGTCGGCGTGTGCAGCGCGCCGCGCGTTGCGCTCGGGTCCCGGCCAGCGAGCACGTCGTCGTAGTGCGAGCCGTAGTACTCGGTGTAGGTGCGGCCGTTGTCCCACACCGTGGTCGCCATGATCGGCCGCAGCGCGTCGATCACCGCCGCACGGGCCGCCGCCGGGATCTCATCGGGATCCGTTCCGGCCTCGGTCAATTCGGCAACCGCATTGTCGTGGGCGAGCTGATACGCGGCGTCGAGCGGATGCGGTGGCACCCGGTGACCGGCCGCGGCGAGTTCCCTGCCGAGCTCGAGGCGACGCACGGTGGCCGCGGTCTCCTCGGTGACCATCGCCCGGATATAGGCCGCGCGTGTCATCTCCCGGATCCGCGCAGGCGAATGGACACTCTCGCCACGCGCGTACACCTCCGCGTGCACCGACTCGTGCGCCAGGCTCAGCGCCTGCTGGACGAGGTCGTTGCCCGCGGTATAGGTGACGGCGGCCTGCTCGGATCGCCGGAACTCCCCCATTCGCCCGTCGGGTGGGTCGCCGTGGTCGAACTGCACCCGGAGCGCGCCCGCATCGATCGCCGACAGCATGCCTGCACCGGTTTCGGTCTGCTGCAGCAGATTTCGCAGCAGATCTCCGGGCTCGTCGAGCGCGTACCCGATGCGGCTGCGCGGACCGCCGGCGGGTACGGGGCTCGCGTCGCTATCGATCGGGTGGACCGCATGGCCGTTCTCGTCGAGCAGGATCACGTGCGTACTCACGGAGTCGCCGGTCACGACGGGCGGGAATCCGTGGATCAGGTGCCTGCTCGGGTCACGCACCACCAGCGAACCGTTGTCGTTGATCAGCACGTACGCGTGCGATCCGACTCCGAATTCGTCGACACCACCGCCGTATTCGTCGACGACCAGCGCCATCGACCCCGGCGGCATGCCGAGCAGCCGGGTGGCGATATCGCGATGATCGCCGATGTCGACCAGCCTGCCACCGGTCGCCCGCTGCAATTCGTCACCCGTGACACCGGATTCGCCGACTGCCCGCCCGAAGCCTGGCAGCGTCCGCCCGGTCAGCGCACTGATCAGGGCGACTGCCAGCACAGCGCACCGGCCACGGGTGGATTCGATCCTGGTCACCCGGACATCCGGCAACGTGCCCTGGATCAGCACCTGCGCGAATTCGTCGGGGGTATCGAGGATCGGTTTGAACCGCCAGTTCGCGTCCGGCGGCGGCGCCCCGGCCCGCCATTCGGCGACGACCCCGTCACCGTGGGCGAAGTGGGCGGCGATCGAGCGATCACGCGTCCACGACGTGGAATCGCTGACGGCGCCGAGCCGCTGGGTGATGTGGTCCTGCGCCGACACTTCGTCGGAGCCACGCGGTACCGCCCTGCCCGCCAGTGCGTCGAGATAGGCGGGATTCACCGTGCCGTCGGCGAGCAGCCGGGGAATGCCCCGGTAGAGCGGCGTGCCGCCGTCGGGCAGCGCGCCCTCCCGCAGCACGGTGCCGTCGACGGCGTCGTCGGCGGCCGCGACCCGCGCCCGGTCGGCGGCGGAGATGTCCGCGGGCACCGGGGTGGCGATCCGGCCCGGTTCGTGCAGGCGAACGGGAATACCGTCGGCACCGCCGGGCATCGATTCCGGCCGGACCGGGCTGCTCGGCTGCCGAACCGCGGTGGCGGCCGAACCGTCGGAATCGCCGGTGCGCAACGGTTCCCGCTCGGTCCTGGCGGTGTCCGGCCGGACACCCGGCCCCTCGACCTCGGACCGGCTCCGGCGCGGCGGTGGTTCCTCGTCGGTGACAGGGCGCGGTGTCGGGTCATCGGCGGCGAGCGGCGGGCGGCGACTGCCGTCACCGGCCGACGGCGGGCTGCCGGGCGTGAGCTTCCCCGGTCCGGACGCGGTGGGCAGCGGAAAGTCACCGGGGAGCTGCCCTTGCGCACCCTGCCACACCGCCTCGTACAGCTCACGCAGCTTCGGTATATCGGCGTCGTCCGGGCCCGCGGTGCGCAGCAGTTCGGTGATCCGGTCGAGCCCGGCTCGCTCACCAGCGCTCTGATGCCGCGCGGTCGCTGTCGGGTCGAGCATCTCTGCCGCGCGGCGACCCCGCCGGTACGCCTGCTGGTACTCCCGCTCCAGCCGGTCCGTCGGCACCGGGTGCCGCAGTTCGCGCAGCGCGGCACGCATGTCGAACTCGGCGGCGAAAGACCGCGCTTCCTCACGCAGCATGCGCGTGACGTAGTCGGTCTCGCTCTCCTCGATCCGCAGCCGCGCCGGGCGTAGGGTGCTCGTCCGCGCCGCGTCGGCGTGCGTCGACGCGTGCGCCAAGGCCAGCGCCAGTTCCGGATCGGACAGGCTGAAGTCCAGCACCAGCCGGTTCGCATACGGTTCGTACCTGGGTTCTCGCCCCGGATCGTGCGCGTAGTCGGTCCCGGCGTCCGCCAGCAGATTCTGCACCCGACGGCCCGCGTCGCTCCGATCGAGCAGGGCGTGCACGGCACGCAGCCGGGCCTCGATCAGATCCGCGACGGCGGTGGTCGGTGGTCCCGGCGCCGGGGGTGGCTCCGACCCGAGCAGGGTTCCGCCGGACCACCACTCGGCCATGTCCGGGCTGATCTCTTCGACATAGATCGCCCCGTCGCTGTCGACCTGGGCCGAGCGATACCGGAGGACGACGTCGTCGCGGTCGAGTGCCGCCCGCAGGCCGTCGTCGTCCGCCGCCGCCGCGTCGCGCACCGCGACGAAGTCCGCACGTTTGCCGACCACGATCACCACCGGCGGGTCGGTGTCGGCAAGCCCGACCCGGTCGGTCACGGTCCGGATGTCGGGCGTGCCGAGCGCGGCCAGTTCCCGGTCGAGCACGTGGCTCGCGGCGAAGTCGACCAGATCGACCTTGACCTGCGCGAGATTCCATTCCGTCCTGGTCCGCTCGCCCATCAGATCGACAAGCCTGCGCAGATTCAGGTCGTCCCGCAGCACCTGCATCCGGCGTTCGGCGGCCGCGCCGGTCAGCAGATCACGGGTCACCGCGTCGGGCGTGACACCCAATTCGGTTGCCAGCGAGGCGAGTCGGTCGTCGATCCGAGCACGCTCGGCGTCCACAACCCGGGACAGGAGGCCCAGGTCACGACCCCAGCCGCCGGGATGGGCCGACCTGTCGAGACCGAGGGCGCGCAAGGTCTCCGACATCTCGTCCTCGATGTCCGGCCGCCGCAGCACCAGGTCCCGTCGTGCCGCGGTGAGTTCCCCGATGCGGTTCCCCACCGCACCGTCTGGGTGCAACACACCGTCGAACTCATCGACGCGGATGCGGTTGTCGTACGCCGTCCCGTAGTACTCGGCGTAATTGAACGGCCCGAAATACAGCACCCGCAGTTGCGCGGCCAAGGCCCGGATACCCGCTTCGCGTGCCGCGTCGGTCGCCGCCGCTCGCGCACCTGGGTCGTCCGGGTCCGGGTGGGTGGCCAGTTCCGCGGCGAATTCGGCGTCGAAGGTGTTCCGGTAGAGCACGTTCAGTTCCGTATCCGGAACCTCGTAGTGCTTGTCGTAGAGCTCCTGGATGAAGTCGAACTCCCTGGCCTTACAGCTCGCTTCCTCGTAGAGCATCGCCGCGATGTACTCGTCCCGGCTCAGGCCCGCTATCCGCGCATCGATATTCGCGGTGCGGCCCTCCGCGGTGAACTGGGCGTGCACGCCCTCATGGACGAACGTGATCGCCTGTTGCAGGTGGGTTCGCCCCTCGGCCAGCATGTTGACGGCGTGCTCGTCGGCACTGTGCCAGCCCGCCGCATTGGTGTTGTCCGCGTCAGCCGGGTGGTAGTGCTCACGGAAGCCGTAGCGGTCGATCAGCCGCAGAATGTCTCGTCCGGTTTCGGTGTCGGCCAACAGGTCCCGAACCTGCTGCGGATACGGATCGACCGAGGTACCGACCCGTTCGCTGTCCAGATCGGCCGGGCGCGTGTCGGTATCGGCCGTGGTCGGCAGCGATACCGGATTGCCCTCGGCGTCGTAGGCCACCGCCCTGATGCGGGACAGATCGGCCGGGATCGACGGGGGGAAACCGGTCCGGCGCGACAGGCTCGGATCCGAGACCTCGAGGTAGAGCTCGCCGGTGTCCGGGTCCTGCCGAACCACCAGCCGGTACGCGTGCGAACCGACCCCGAACTCGTCGGGACCGGTCGCATAGGTGTCGACGACCAGCGCCTGCGCGCCCACCTCGCGCCGCCCCAGCAGGAAGTCGGCCAGCCGCTGATGCGGCGGTTCGTCGGGATTCGCGGGTTCCACGTCCTGCAGCGGCGCACCGGCTGCCCGCTGGGCGTCGGCCAGGGTGGTCCCACGCGGTCCCTGCCGGAACCGTGGCACGGAGATCACCCGGCTCCCCGTCGCGCGCGCGATCTCCGACAGCGACAACCGCAGACATTCACCACGGTTGAGCGCCCGAGGTCGGTACACCTCGGGATGCGGGTCCGGCGCGCCGGTCAAGGTGTCGACGGAATCGCCCGGGGTGACCGGAGCGACGGTTCCCGCCAGCGGCGTCGGTGAAGTCCCGCTCTGCGGGGTGACCGGGCGGGTAGCCGGGTCGTTCCGCTGCGCAGAGCTGTCCGCGTCCGAATCGGGATGCGTTGCACCGGACGATGTCTCACCATCCGAAGGGCTGGCGTCACCGGAATCCGGATCGGCGCTCCGGCCATCCGAATCGGCGACACCGGAGGCATCCCGGTCCGCCGCATCCCGGCCATCCTGGTCGTTCCGGGCCCGGCCGTCCCGATCGGCGCGGGTCCGGCCATCGCGATCAGCCTGCCCCTCCTGATCGGCCTGAATCCGGTCGTCCTGATCAGGCGCAACCTGCCGGTCCCTGTCGGCCCTAGCCTGGTCGTCCCGATCCGGCGCATCTCGCCTGACCCCGTCGGCCTGAGCCCGGTCATCCTGATCCGGCGCATCCCGCCGGTCCCCGTCTGCCCGAGCCTGGTCGTCCTGATCCGGCGGCACCCGTCGGCTCGGGTCGGCCGCGTCGGCGTCCGTTCGCCCACGGTGGTCCTGATCGGCGACATCGTCGCGGTCCGGCCGCGACCGGCTGTCCGCGTCGCCGCCCGGTTCGGCGCGCACGGGACCGTCCGTCGCCGGGACCGCGGAGTCGCTCGACTGGTCCGGGTGGTCCGACGCGGGCAGCGGGCGACCCTCGTCCCGGACCGCCTGATGCTGCGCCGGGTCCGGGGCCGCACCGGGTCGGCTCGAATCCTGGCCCGCGGTAACAAGTCGGGAATCCGTTGTGGCGGTAGCGGTGTCATCGGCGATTGCCCCCGTGCTCGCCGCCGCGATCCCGGCTCCGTCGCCACCGTCGGCGCTCGCGGCACCGGCCCTGGAATCACCGATCGGCTGGAACGGCACCGCGCCGTCGACAGCGCCGCCGATACCGGCCCGAGACCCGGATTCACCTGTGGCGCTGTCGGATCCGGCCAGTCCGGCCCGCGGCGCGACACCGCTGTCCGCGTCCGGCGAGTCGGTCAGCCCCGCACTGGACCCGGCGTCACCCTCACCTTCAGGAGCTGGAAGGACACGATCCGGATCGTCGCCACCGCCGTCCGCGTTCGGTGCATTCGACTGTGTGGCTTCGGCGGCTCGCCGCTGTCCGCGCGGCGGCGCCGTTCGCGTCTGCCCCGCCCGCCCAGCGGTCCCGGCGCCTACCGCGGCGGCGGTGGCACCCGCCGCACCAGCGCCTGCCACCACACCCGTGGCGGAATCATCGTTGTCCGAGTCGGTCTCCGAGCCGGCGAGCGCGGCCGGATCGCCGGTCGCCGGATCCGAGCCGCCACGAACGGCACCAGGCTCGGCGGCGCCGGGCTGGGCGGCACCGGGCTGGGCACCGGTGACGCCCGTGACGCCGGAATCCGCGCCTGCGCCTGTGTCGCTGGGCGATTCGCCGTCCTCGTCCGCGCGCTTCCGCTCCCCCGCCGCGGCGTCATCACCAGCGGTAGCACCGGAATCGGACTGCCCGCCCGCGCCTTCGGCGGTACCGGGCTGTCCCGTCACACCGGGCTCGGGTGCGGCGGTGACGGTGACCCCGGTCCGATCGCCCGCTTCCCCGGTTTCACCGGTGGTCGCCGGGCTGCCGGCCGGCCCCGCATCAAGGCCTGGCGACGGCGACCCCGGAGACACCCCTGGTTCGTTCGCGCCTTCGGCGATTCCCGCCCGGCTCTCCCCGCGGGTGGCCGGATCGGACGCCGGATCCTGCTGTCCCTCAGGTGTATTCACCGGGTCCGTGACGGCATCCGGATCACCCGCGCGCGGCTGGTGCGCACCGTCGTCGTCACCCGGCGTCCCGCCCGGCCGGTTGCTCGGCGCCCGTCCCGAATCGTCGGAGTCGTCGGTCCGGCCGCCGGGCCGGGTGACCCGTGATTCATCGTCGCCGGGCGCGTTCGGATCCCCGGCCCGCCGGTTACCGGCCGGATCGGGACCGCCGCGGTTTCGCGCCGACGGGTCATTCGCGCCACGGTTGGGCGTGGACGGTTCGTTACTGCCACGGTTGGGCGTAGCGGGATCGTCACCGGCTGGGTCCGCCCGGCTGGGGTCGGTACTCGGGTCCGCCCGGGGACCTGGGGGCGGCGTCGGCATCGGCATGGCCCGCTGATCGAGCCCGATCCGATGCCAATTCGCCGGGTCGAGCGTGAATCCACGCCGCTGCCAATGCGGCCGGGTCTGCGCCATCTGCGTCATCCGCCCGCGCAACCCACCACTGGCCGCACCGCTGAGCAGACCGCCGGTGTACATGCGTGGGTCGAGCGGACTCGGCCCGAACAGCGCACCCACCATGTACCCGGCCTGCGCACCGGCCAACCCGGCCACACCACCGGCGACCGCGCCCGAAGTCCCTTGACCGGCCCAGCTCCACCGTTGCACCCGAGCGGCATCGGGCCCCGCGCCCGCCGGCATCCGGGTGAACACCCGCTTCTGGACGACCCCGGCGAGGGGGCTGGCCGCGGCCGCGCCCGCCGCCGAGGTCAACGCGGTGATCCCCAACTGGTCCGGCTTGATGTCCTGCCCCAGCGCGAGCTTGACACCGACCTCCTGGCCGACACCGATGAAGGTATCGATCGCCACCTCCCTGGCGAGGAAGCTGACGATCCGGTTACCGCCGGCGCGGGCCATCGCGCGCAGCACGCCGAGGACGAGGCGTTCCCCGAGGAACCGAATCGCGATGCGGGTCACCGCGATGGCCGTCGCTTCCAGCGCCGGCGCGAACGGGCCCGCGGTCAGCGCCCACAGCAGTTCGGCCAGCAGGAGGATCAGCGAGGTGATCATCATGAGCTGGCCGTATTCGATCTCCTCGGCCGCGGTGTCGGTACTGTCGGCCAGCTCACCGAATTGTTTGGCCAGCTCGTTCAACGAGGTGCCGCCGTAACGCAACTCGTCGAAGCGGGCGATCATCTCCGCTTGGCCTTCCCCATCGGGATAGGCGTCGAGAGAGGCCAGCTTGGCCGCGTCGATGTCGTCGAGAAGCGCGATCAGCTCTTCGGCTGCCGTGCGCCAATCAGCTCCGATCGCCCGGACCGCATCCGGATCACCCTCCGGATACTCCGAGCCCGCCACCCAGCTGACAACCTCGAGAAATGAGGGTATCTCCACCGTTGCTCACAAATCCCGGCTCACCAACTGGAGTCGGTGACACCTCGGTGGGCGGTGTGCTCGGACGAGCCGTCGGACCCGGCAGCGTCCCGCCGTTCCCGCGAATTCGGTGGGGCGGTGGATACTTCGGGCAGGACCGGCATCTCGCTCTGGAGGTCGGGCATGCCCGCGATCAGTTCGGACAGCTTCGGCAGCCTGGCCCGCTGATCGCGCATCGGCTCGAGCAGTTCCTGCGAACGGCGCGCGACCTCGGCGGCGGCCTGCTGGGCAGCCTCGGTCACCGCTTTGGCGATCTCGGAGTAGCCGAGATCACCGATATCGGTGGAGAACTTCGTCTCGATCACGGTGCCGTCGGCATTGACCGTCACCGTGACTCGCTTGCGCACCGTGGCCGACGCGGTCAGCTGCGCCCGCTCCTCCTGGACCCGGGTGATGTTCTTGAACTGCTGTTGCAGGCCTGCTAGCGCGGACTCCATAGTCGCCCGCGCGGATTCGTTCGCCATCTATCGCCGCCGATCCCTGGTCACCGGAAGTTACCTTCGCCTTCGAGATCCATGTCGCGCAACTTGTCCGCGGCCGTGGTCTGCGCATCGGAGTAGCTGTCCATGGTCTTGGCGGCATTGCGGCCGCTCTCCAGCAAGCCGTCGCGCCCGGCTTTGTAGCCGCTCTCGCCCTCGGCGAAGGCGTTTCCGGTGGTGTCGTGGCCCCACGGCTCGCCACGGGCATCGAGTGAGTTCACCAGGTTGTCGAGCACACCGTTGACCCGATCGCGGACGTCCCCGGTCTTACCCGCGGCCTTGCGCAACAGATCCTCGTAGACCTTGACCTTGTCGGCCATTTCGCCTCCTCCACCGGTATCCGCACCGGCAGGCCGCCGGTTCCGCACATCATGCGACGATCCCACCCGCAATCGACATCATCATGTACGAACGGTTAACACCCGGCGCGTCAACGGTAGCTCACCGAGTGGTCCGATCAGCTAATACGCGTTCTCCCATTGACTTTCGGTACGAGCCAGCAATTCGTCGATGATCTTGTCGATCCGCTTGGCCAGCTGCACCGGGCTCATCCCGACAGCGACCGGCGCGTCACTCGGTTGGGCCACCACGTATCTGCCGTCGCCGGGCAGGTCGCGCCACACCAGCGCACGCCGGACGAGACCGCGGGGACCGAACGACGAATGGATCTGATCGATGACGATCGCGCCCGCCCGGTCGGCGGGGGTGTTGAGGAACTTCCCACTCCGCGCCGCCTCGGAGGTATCGGCGTACTCGGTGACCAGCGACATGCCCATATCGTCGTCTGGCTCGCCGGATTCGTCGACGACGATGGGAATCGCGGGGAGCCGGCCTGCCTGCGTCGGCGGCAGCAGTCCGACGACCGCGTCGGCGATGCCACGTGGCCCGCAATCCGAGATGTCGTATCCCCGTGCGTGATTCACGGTCTCCCCGGGTCGCTGGGTGATCAGGTAGCCATGCGCGCCGAGTCGCGCGGCGCGGGCGCGCACCCACTTCGCGGGGTTCTGGAAATCGTCGTCGCACCAGCTCAGCACACGCACTTGAACTTCCGGGCGTGCGATAACCGGCAGCACATCCCGCAGCGCGGGATCCATGGTGTGCTCGAGCTGTCGCCACAGCTGGAACTTCTCGTGCTGGTAGTCATCCAGGTATTCCGTCCTGGACTGAAACCGCAGTGGCGCCGGCATCGACCGCCTGCCGATGATGCGTTCCCACAGCACGCGGAATTCCAGATCGGTGAACTCCCATCGCTGGGTCACGACTCGACCGCCGGCTGTGCGCGCATCGCCGACTGGGCCGCGCCGTCCTCATCGCCAGGAAGCGGAGTCAGCCGGACCAGCGGCTCCGAACTCGGAGCCGCGGCGATAACCGGATAACTCACGCTCCACCCGTCACCGGACCCGTCACCGCCGATCCCGGCACCGACCGGCGCGCTCGCCGCCGCGGCGACCCCGTCGTCGGCACCGCCGTTACCCGCGATCATCGGGGTGAACAACGGGTCCATGCCGGGAATCGACGCGCGGGGGAACAGCCGCGCCGCCGCCCCCTGCGCGGAGCTGCTCGCCGGTTCGGTCCCCGCGGCCGGCTGGGCCGCCGGATCGGTGGTGACCGGAATCCCCAGCAGCTGAGCCAGCGGCTGCAACGCGGGCGTCGAACCGATCACCGCCGCCACGTCCGGGTACTGCTGGAGCAACCCGGTGACGTCCGGCTGCGCGGCCGCCGCTGCCTGTTGCTGCGCGGTCTGCCACTGCGAGATGGCCTCGATGATGGACGGAACCGTTTGCAGGCCCTGGCTTATCGCCTGCGACAAGGCACTCACCAACGACGTGATCGCTTCGGTGCCGCTCGATCCACTCTGTCCGGTTGCCGAGCCGGTACTTCCCGAGCCGGCGGATCCGGCGCCACCACTCGATCCGCCGGAACCGGTTCCAGCGCCGGACTTCCCGCCGGCCTGGTTCGCCTGCTGTGCCTGCTGCGCGGCTTGCTGGGCTGCCTGCAGCGCCGCTGCCTTCTGGGCCGCGTCCTTCTGTGCCGCGTCCTTCTCGGCGGGGGTCTGCTGGTCGAGTACGTCCTGCAAGCCCTTGTTCAGGCCCGTCCCCGAACCGGGTCCTGCGCCGGAGCCACCACCGGTGCCACCACCGGTGCCGCCCCCGGTGCCACCACCGCCGGTGCCGCCGCCGCTTCCGGATCCGCCACCCGACCCGCTGCCGCCACCGCCCTTTCCGTCGCCGCCGCCCTTTCCGTCGCCGCCACCGCCCTTGGGCTTCCCGGCCTGGCTGACATCGAAAGTGCCGGGCTTGAGCGGCAGGGTGAAGACGGGGAAACCGGTGTCGGACACGGAGATACCGGTGACGTAGATCTCGTCGAACTTGTCCCGGTAAGGCTGGATGTCATCGTCGCACCCATCGGTTTGCGCGTCGGTAGGCATCGCTGCCTTGGTGCGGCTGAGCCACTGCGATGAGTACAGGTAGTTGTTGGCGACCCAGGTCATCTCCTTCGCCAAGGTTTTGACGTTGGCTCCGTACCTGCCGATCGATTCCAGGGCGGAGTCGGCCCCCTGGCTCTCCCAGCCGTCCTTGGTGAGCTTGGCCAGTGTCTTTTCCAGCCCACCGTCCTTACCGATTTCGGTGTCGAGCGACTTCGCCATGTCGGCCCACATTTTGCCCGCGTCGAAGATCGGCTGAGCATTGATCGTCTTACCCAACGGAATCAGGTCGCCGTACTCGAGCTTGTCCGAGTTCTCGACCTTGATCGGGCTCAAGCCGTTCTGCGGCTGATGCAGGCTGTTGTCGGCCAGCTTCGGGTCCTTGTACTCGACCGACTTCGGCGGGGCGTACTCGACCGTTCCGCCGCCGACCTTGAAGTCCTCCAGGGCCTTGAACTTGCCCTCGGAGCCCTTGTCGTTCTCGATGTAGGCCAGCCCCGAGTCGCGGAACATGTCGGCCATCGCCGTCAGCGAGGCGATGTGCTGATCCAGGACACCGATGAGCTCCGTGCCCTTGGTCGAGAATCGGCGCGCCAGTTCGTCGCCGGAGCCGAAGCCACCGAAATGGGACGGAATCGGCGAGCTGAAGGTACCGACCAGGGCGGCGTCCCGATATCCACGCACCTGATACACCATGGCCGCGCAGGCGTTGGCGCAGTCCGTGGCGACCTTCGGATCAATCCGGACCTTGCCTGCTCCGGCCAGGCCCTCCCACGGAGACTTCTCCACCACGCCAGCCACTCCTCGGCTTACCCAATCGACGACACTCGCGCGAAACACCGTATGCAGCAGTGTTTACGGCGGGGTGGACGGCGAGTGAAACTCGCGTCGAAACCCTTTTCCAGCCAACCACATCCGCCGCCCCGGCGCATCAGCTTCGGTCGGCGGCTACCGCCGCGCCAGCTGCCCCTCGTAGTGGTCGCGAACAGCTTCGAGCCGGTCGCGGTCGAAACTTCCCGGCTCGGCGGCGAACATCGCCCGCCCCCGCGCGGAACCGAAGGCGGCGGCGGGCACCGACGCCTCGGCCACCGGAATGAATTTCAGCACTTCCTCGACCGCGGCCGCGGCCGTCGCCACGGCGTGCCTGGTCGCGGCGGTCCACTCGCCGTCGCCGGGCCCCGCCTGGTCGGCGCAGATCCGCGAATAGTGCAGCCACTCACCGGGATCGAGCAGTTGCGAGGGCTCGTCGCCACCGAAACGCACCCGCTCGGCCTGCGGCGGCAAGATCTGGTCTGGCAGCCGGAACACGTATTCGCGCCGCTCACCACATGATCCGCACTCACCGGTGTATCTGCTGGCGGGCCCGTCGGCCTCGATGACCGCGCTACGGAATTCACACCGCCGCTCACCACACGTTTCGCATGCCCGCAGCCGGAGGAACAGGCGGGCCTCGGCGTTCGTCCGCGCGAGCCGCAATACCGTTGTCATGACTCGTCCTCTCGTGCAGGCGGCGCGGCGAGCTCAGGGTAGAACGCCCGTTCAGCCGGGCGTAACCGGGCGATCTGTAACTGACCGGCGCCGAGACAGATCGGGCAGACCCGCTGTTCCCGGCACTCCGGGCACGCTCGCCGCAGTCCGGCGTCATCGAGTACCCAGCCGAGGCCACCGCACGCCGGGCACCAGCCGAGCCCGTCGCATTCGTAACAGAGCACATGATCCGGTTCGACCGTTTCCGCCGTGCGAACGGGGTCGGGGAGCTCCGGTGCTCGTCGGGCCCGCAAGGCCACCGCCGGTGTCACGCCGGCGTAGACGACATCGCCGGTCGCGGGCCACACCCGCACGTCGATCCGGAACCCGGCAAGGCTGCCGGTCACCACGACCCGCGCCGCGACCGTGCCGGCACGACGTTCCTCGGCGATGTCGAACCCACCGGCGGAGAAGGCCTCGACGGCGCGGCGAACGGCCTCGTCGGCGGAGACCCCGGCGTCGAGGCCGGTCTGCGCCCGGAGCGCGAATCGATAGCGCAGCGGCTCGGTCCATTCGGCGACCTCGGGCGTATCGGGCAGCACGGAATCGGGGATCACCGCCGCCGGCGTGACCTGGGCGGCGATGGTCCGCACCTGCCCGAGCAGCACTCGGCCGAGCCGGCGTAGTTCCGCGTCGGCTCCGGGAACCTCAGTCATCCATCCTCCGACCACGCACCCTAGCCCACCTCACTCGATGGTCGACTCCACACCGATCGCCGCGCCCGTGGCGTCGGCCTCGGCGTATTCGATGGAGCAGTCCAGCCCGGCTCCCCGGCAGGCACCGGCGAGCACAGCCAGCCGCTCCGCCGCCCTGGCCGGTTCCGCTTCCACGATTCCCTCGAGCAGATAGAAGGTATCGCCGGAGCCGGGCGCACCTGCCTCGTGGCAGTACACCTCGATGGTGTCGTCGCGGTAGGTCGTTTCGTATCCGGTCCGCCGCACGGCCATCGTCAGCTCGGGTCGCACGAGCCAGTCACGCAGGAGCGCGATCATCGCCTCGTGACTGTCCGTCTCGATGTCGCCGTGGAAGGTTGTGCGGGCCATGCACCGAGCATGCCATGTCACCTGATCCGCCGTACCGGACCGGCAACCCCTGTCGTTAATATTCCGTTAGCGTTGGCATGGTTGGGAATTCATGTAATGATCGAATCCGGTACACCCAGGACGAGTCGAGGTGCGAGATGACTGATCCGGTCAAGGTCCACATCAGTAATCTGCGCGGCACGGGTGGCGATCTCGACGACCTCGCGAGCCGGATCGGCGACATCCTCGCCACGGTCACCGCCGCCTCGTCGGCGCACTGGGGGCGCTGGGGAGCCGACGAATTCGGTGAGAATTTCGCGGAGGGCGAGCACGGATACCGCGCCTCGGATACCAACCTGCAGGCGGTCGTCGCCGCGAAAGTCGCTCTGCTGCAGTCCTATTCCGGGGCTCTGATCGATGGGGCGAACCGGTTCCAGACCGGCGAGAACGCCAGCGAGGCCAGCTTCCGCTGACCGGGCCGCCGTCGAACACAGCACCACAGCGGACCGCGTAGGTAGGAGTAACCGATGGCGAACGAGGCGGCACGGGCCCAGCTGGAAGATCTGGCCGACACCGTGCGCGAGGGAATGGCAGCCATCGCCCGCGCCCAGCAGGAGCAGTCGCAACTGACCGCGACAGCGACGGCGGCGGCGGGCCGGGTGAGCGTGGTGGTCAACGCGGAGAACGTCGTCATCCAGGTTCGCTTCGCCGACAACATCGACGATCTCGGCTATCCGGAAATCGCCCGCGCCGTCACCACGGCGACGCAGGACGCCGCGGCCGCCATGCACCGCAAGACCAAGGATCTGCTCGATACCTTGCGCGCCGACAACGCGCGCATTCCGCGTCTCTCGGAGTACCTGCCGGGGATGCCGGATGTGCACGACATGATCCCCGAACCCCCGCGCGCCCCGGTCACCCCGCCGAGCGCGCGCCGGCGCGACAGCGAACCCGGCGACGGCACAGTGCGATTCACCGCGCTGCCGGAAGCGGCCGAGTCCGCCTGGTGATCAGCTCGCACCGCGCAGGCGGGGGTCGCCCTTGTCCGGTCTAGCCTCGGTTTTCGATCTCGTCCCCGACTGGATTCTGCAGGCACTGAACTTCGGGCAGGCTTATCCGAAGGGCGACGAGGACGATCTGTTCGCTCTCGGCGACGCGTGGAAGCAGGCGGCCGCGGACCTGCGCGAGCTCGAACCGGACCTGCGCGCCGTCACCGACGCCACCGCGAAGTTCTACAGCGGCGAGGGCGCGGTCGCGGTCAAGACGGAGCTCGGCAAGCTGTTCGACGGTCCGCATTCCGTCGACGAACTCGCCAAGGCGCTCGAAGAGCTGGGCAACTACACCCGTGACGGCGGCACCCAACTCGAGTACACCAAGATCATGGAGGGCTGCTTCGCCCTCATCACCGCCTATACGATCTACGCGTTGATCGCGGCGTGGCCGTGGGGTTCGGCCGGTGTGCCGCTGGCATTGGCGGCGGGCCGGACCACGATCGGGATGGCCGCCAATCGCGGCCTCCAGCAGCTGGCGCTGGAGGCGGGCCGGGTCGGCCTGCGCACTCTGCTCAAGCCCTATCTGAAGAAGATCGCCATCGCCGGTATGAAAGCGGGCGCCATGGGCCTCGGCCTGGACGGCGGCATCCAGGCCTATCAGCTCGGCGCGGGTCACCGCGATTCGTTCGACATCGGCCAGAACCTGCGCACCGGATTCGAATGGGGTGCGGGTGGATTGGTCGGCGCCCCCGTCGGCATGGGCATGCACAAGCTGCTCGGCCGCACCGGATTGAACCCCGCCATGCGCGGTCTGGTCAGCGGCGTGGTCGGTGGTAGCGCGGGTGGCCTCGGCATGTACGGCGGCGGGCTCGCCTGGCAGATCGGAGATCAGCTGGCGCACGGCTACTTCGACCCGAACAAGATCGACACCACCTTCGACCCGAAGCTGGTCATCGTCGGTGCCGCGCTCGGCGGCGCACACGGTGTGCGGCACGGCGCTGGAATGGGCCGCGCGCCATCGATGGATTCGCCCCGGGTGTCGCCTACCGGAGCGTCGGCAGCGAAGGCGCCGGTGGTCACCGAGGCGTCGGTGCGCGACGGCAAGGCGCTCTACCACGATCTGGCCAAACAGACCCATCCCGACCGCTTCGCAGCCGGGCCCGAGCAGAACCGTGCCCGCGACGTGTTCCAGCGCGTCAACGACGTCAAGATCGATTCGAAGGGTCAGTACAGCGACCAGCATGTGGCACGGCTGGAACAGCTGCGCTCGGAGTGGAACAACGGCGCCGCAACGCCACGTGACGGCAGCGCGGGACGGCCGTCCGAGGCAGCGATGCGCGCCGAAGCCACGGGCCGGACCGACTCCGGCGCCCGAGCCGAAGGCGGTTCCCGGGCACCCGAATCCGGTGCGCGCGCGACAGATTCGGGCGCCCGGGTCGCCGAGCGGCCGGGAACGACCGCGCCGGAATCACGAGCGGGCGACCGCGCGGCGGCCAAGGACGGCGCCGGCCGGACCGACCCCGCGAAGAACCACACCAGCCGGGCAGGCGTCGCCGAGAAGAGCGGTACCGAATCGAATCTCACTGCGGCGCACAAGGACCGCCCCGCCGCAGTCGCAAGCGAACAGGGTCGGACCGAATCCGGGCCGGTCCGCGCCACCGCCGAGGCCCCGCCGGGCACGGGCGAGCACAGCACGCCGAAAGATGCCGTGCCGGAACGACATCGGGCCGGGGAACCAGAACTCGGCCGCAGCGAACCGCCCGCGGCCCCCGAGTCCACCCGCAACGAACCGGCCACCGTCGACCCGGTCCAGAGCATCACCGAGAACGTGCGGTCCTGGATCGCCGAGCGCCCGGGCCGATTCGAGCTCACCTACACCGATGCCGAGCTGGCCACGATCATCGGCGAAGGTCGCAGGCTCGGCCTCGATCACCGGACCATCGAGGACCTCGTGCAGGTCGGCTCCCGCACCGCCAAGCCGATCACCGCGCCCGAACTCGCCCAGCAGATGCACAACTGGGTCGAGGTCGTCGCCGAACGCGGATACCCGTACAAGTTCGCCGATGCCGCGGAATTCCGGCAGTTCAGCAGCGATCTGGTCGGCGGCCTGCGGGAAGCGGGCCTGCCGGTGGGCGACATCGTGGTGCAGGGCTCGTCGCTGCGGACGCCGCGTGCCAACGACGTCGACCTGGCCGTCTTCACCGATCAGAGCACCTTCGACCGCATGCTGGTCGACCGCTTCGAGGGCAAAGTGGCGCTCAAGCCGGTCGGCGACGCTTTGCGCACCCTGGTGCCGTTGCGGGAGCTGTCACACCCGCAACTGGTGGCCCTCGCCGACCACATCATGGCCAACCGGCCGCTGTACAACAGCGAGGCGAAGACCTTCGCCAATGCCACGCTCAACGGCATCATCAGCTCCAAGTCCGATATCAGCATGCCGCTGAAATCGGTGAGCAAATCCATCCAGGAGCACTACCCCGGCCAGAACATCGAGTCGATCTCGATCCTGGTGCGCGACGGCCTCTTCGACACCAGGCCGGCACTGCCGGTGACCGAACCCGGTACCAGGGCAGGCAGCATGGTCGACCCGCACCACGGCACTGCCGCGAGCGTCGGGGAGTTCCACGCCGACGCCCGACCACCCACCCGGCCGGATCTGACCACCCGCGAGGTCGTCCACATGGTGGAGGACAACCTCGCGGTGGTCACGCCCGAGGACGTCGCCTGGAACCGCGACCACAAACGCTTCTACCTACCCGGCCGCGGCGACATCCACGTGCAGGTCGGGCCGACGACCGGCGGCGCTGTCGCCGAATTCCTGGCCAGGCCCGACGGCACCGGCTACGACGTGCATGTCTCGCCCCGCGCCCGCGACCAGGACGTGGTGCGCGGTATCGCGCACGAACTCGCCGAGATCAGGCTCGCGCAGGAACCCGAGATCGTCATCGACCCGGTGCGGGAACGTCCCGACCGGATGACCGACCACCTCGGCGGTCGCTTCGCCGAGGTCCGGGTGCTGTTGAACAAGATCGACGCGGCCACCATCGACCCCGCACGTGCCGGCCAACTGCCCGGGCTGCGTCACGATCTCGCCGATCTCGCCGCACACATCGACCTACGTCAGGGCAGCACCACCGAGAATCTGCTGACCAGTCACGATCCGCTACTCGCGCACCGCTACGCACTCGAGCGATCCGGCCTGACCGAGCAGCGTCCGCTCTTCGGCGAATCCCTCACCCCCACCGAATTCGACCGTGGCAGCGCCACGCATCTGGCGACCATGAGCGAGCTCGCGGTGGGCGAACACGTGCGTGACCTGGTCACCAACGAACGGCGCGGACTCGACGCGCGCATGCGGGAAGAGCTGACCCGGCGCCTCTTCGACCCGATCTTCGAAAACCCCAGCTTCCGCGAAGCGCGTCAGCTCGTGCCGATGAAGCACCTCATGTCCTCACTCGACCCGCTCAATGTGGCCGTCAACGACCCGAATCCGACACCGGCACAGCGCGTCCGCGACCTGCACGAGGCCATCGACAGGTTTCACACCGCGATGCCGGAACCGTTCCGGAACGCGCTGGGACCCGACGCGTTCCAGCGCATGTACGACGCGGCGGACGCACTGGCCGCCACGCCGAACCGCTCCGCCGGCGTGCTCGAACACAGCACCGGGCGGTTCGAGATCGACGGCGCCCCCGGGTCGATGAGCGACCTCCTGCACAGCGTCGACCGGGCGAACCGGACCGCCACCGAGAACGGCATCAATATCGAGTACACCGTGATGATCCACGACCCGGTCCAGGGCGTGTCGGCGGTGGAGATCATCCCCAGGCCCCGGCCGCTGCATCGACTTCCCCTGGAGCAGAACGTCTTCGGGGATTACAACACGCCTGCGTCGCTGGTCCATCGCCCGCCGACCGGAGTGCCCAACGGGCACACCGTCGATGTCGGTGTCGGGCGCAGCGCGTTCGGTGTCGAGATGACGCCGCCCGCCGACCGCACCGGTGGCGGGCTGGTCGTGAAGACCGAACTGGCCGAGTTCTTCGCGATTCCGAGCCAGCGCAGGCGCAGCCTCGGCATTCTCGACCCCGGCCCGCTGACCGAGGCGGGCACGGTGCTCGTCTTCGGCGACATGCTCGGCGGTGGACACATCCTGGGCGACGGCGGCACGGGCGGCGTCGGCCGGATCTTCGTCAACAATGTCAGTGCCAAGCTGCCGCCCGAGGCCTACCTGGCGATCGCGGCGAATCTGGAGCACACGCTCGCCCCCGGCGGCCGGATCGAACTGCAGTGGGACATGAAGTCCGAAGCCGCCGATCCCAGCAAGGGCACGCCCGGCGACCGGGGCCACATCGACGGCGACCAGCTGTGGACCGCCCTGCTCGATCACTACGACAACCGGCCACCGTTCCGCATCGAGGAGTACACGGAATTCCCCGGCGCGGGCAACAACGACTACGACTACACCATCGACGCCGGCGCCAGCAATGTCCTGAACAAGGACAAGATGGAAATCTACTCCCCGCCCAGGCCCGACCACCGCATGGTCATCGTCTACGACCCGACCCTCAGCGGGCGGCTCGCTCCGCCGCGTCCACGGTGACACCGGCCAGCGTCAGCTGGTACAGCGCCGCGTCCACATCGAACGCGTCGCCCGCGCCGAACACCTCGATGACCTCGGCGCGGGTAACGACACCGCGCTCGGCGGCCGCGACCAGCGCTCGGGCCGCGGTCCGCTGCCGCTCGCTCGCTCCGGCGCCGAGCAGACCGACCACCACCCGGGTCGCGGTCTCGGCGGTCCAGATTCCGGGTACGGCCTCGGCGAGGTGATCGGCGACGGGTGACTCACCGCGGTACCAGGTGCCGTTGTCCCACCAGTAGCAGAACGACAGCAGACCGCGACCGGCCCGGGTATTCACGACCGGATCCGCCACCCACTCGGGGGCGCCGGCGTAGAGCGCGGGCAGCTCGGTGTCCTCGTTGTACGCGGCGTCGAGGGCCATCGCGTTCCACACGCCGCCGGAGAGCACGGCGCGCCCGCCCGGTACTTCGTACACCGTCGATCCGCTGTGGGAACCACCTTCGAACCAGCCGAGCGCGGGCAGCATCCGCGGTCCCCGCGACGACCCAGCCGCGACGAACGCGGCCGCGATCACCGCCCAGCGGGCACGCAGCAGCGGGTACGGCGGAAAATCGAACTCCGACACCGTCGCTCGTACACCGGCGGCCGCGTCACCGCGTGCCTGCCGCGCCGCCACACCGGGCGAACGCAACTGCCTGCCCGCATGGTGCAGATAGGCGGCCAGCCACACCGGCAACCGATCACGCGGATAGACCGCGAGGTCGGCCAGATAGACCTGTGGTTCGAAGATCTGGTCGTCCGGGAACTGTTCGTCGCCGTAGTCGTGGTCGACGTCGAGTTCGCCGGTACTGCTCATCGACATCACCAGCCGCCACCACGGCCCGTCACCGTAGCCCGCCGACAGTGCCCGATGCTCGCGAACCGCGTCGAGAATGTCCCCGGTCGGCGTCACCCGCACCGTACCGCGCTCGTGCTCGAACAGCAGATGCGCCACCTCGGCCGCGACAGTCACCGCGAACACCGCTGTCAGCTCGCGCCAGCCGGCGGGCCCGAGCGCCGCGGACTCCCGCGCGATCCGATACGCCAGCTCGGTGATGGCCTCGGCCGGATCGGGCGCCGCGGTGGTTTCCGCCACCGGCGATCCGAGCGAGAACGGCACATCCGGGTCGCCATCGGATCCGCTCATATCAGGCACCAGCCTGCCGACCCCGACCAGGAAGTCTCGTCACCCACACCACTCGCTCCTCGTCGCACACCACCGACGGCTCTCGCCGGTGGACGCGATCGCGTCGGATTCTAGTGATCTCGGCGAATTATGCCCAGCACCAGCTGATCACATCCAGGCGTACCCAGCACGACGCGCGATGACATTCCGGTCGAACCCAGCAAGAACCAGATCAAACCAGGCAATCCGATGACGATCCGGCAGCCGCCGTCGATCTGTGACAGACTCGACCGAAGCAATGACGGCCGCCCGGCGGCCACGAGCGAACGATTGATGGGGCCTGAGATTGACGTCGCGATGGAACCGCTCATGACCGATCTGAGCGGCCTCGAGCGGCGTGTAGCGGCCGACCGCACGGCCACCAGGAGTCAGAACCCCGCGGACTATCTGCGGTTGGCCGGTTCGCTCGCCGAGCTGGCGCAGGGCCTGCTCACCACCCGCGACGATCCGTCGGGTCGCGACCGCACCGCCGAGGCACTGGAACCGGCGCAGGAAGCGGTCGCGATCCGCTTGCACTGGCTGGTCGGCGGGTATGTCAGCTATGAGTACGCCGGCGCGCTGCAGGATTCACTGCGGCTGTTCGAGCAGGCGACCCGGTTGGTCGGGCATCGGCAGCTGGCCACCAACACCATTCGCAGTGCCTGCCAGGCGTATCGGCAGGTCGCGCGGGACTATCCGGATGTGCAGCCGATGTGCGCCGACGGTCTGTCCAAGTGCGGTGTGTGGCTGATGCGGCTCGATCACGACGCGGCGGTGGCGGCGACCGAGGACGCGGTGCGGATCAGGGCAGCGATGTACGCGCGCACCTCCGAGCAGCCCGGTAAGTATCTGGCCAGCCTGAGCACGCTGCTGCGCACGATGATGGTCGGCCGATCCCGCAAGCAGGCCATCGCGAGTTATCGCACGCTGTATTCCGAGGTCACCTCCGCGGCGAGTACCGCGCGGTTGCGCGAGACCCGCGTCGAGGAACTCGATCTCACCCTCAAGACCACCCAGGCGCTGATCAAGCTGGGCGCGCCGACGCTGGAGCGGGCCGGGCGGCTCACCCAGCAGCAGATCCTTTATCAGTCGGGCGGCGATCTGGCCACCATCGACGAGATCAACTGGCGGCTGGCGCTGGTCGGGCTCAAGCCGCTCGCGGCGGGCGCGATGCC
Source organism: Nocardia sp. NPDC055029 (assembly GCF_053608525.1). Lineage (NCBI taxonomy): Bacteria > Bacillati > Actinomycetota > Actinomycetes > Mycobacteriales > Nocardiaceae > Nocardia > Nocardia sp. NPDC055029. Next base: position 175,021 of record NZ_JBSGVQ010000001.1, on the reverse strand, counting down.
GGAGCCGCCGTCGCGGCCGGTGGAGATCTCGGCGACCTACGGCGCGCTCGCGGTGCGCTGCTCCGCGCCCGACGCGCTCGAGCAGGTGCGGGCGGCGATCGTGGCGGCCTTCGCGCGCGACGGTGTGGAGCCGGTGGACGCGGGCCGCTTCGCCGGGGTGCACGAAAAGCACTGGGGTGTGAAGGAACCCGTGACGAATCCGGCGGTCGAGCTATCCGCCGATGTGGTGCTCGTCGAGAAGTCCTCCGGTAGCTGGATTTCGGTGAAGAGCCTGAACTGGGAGATCGGCGCGCTCGGCAAGCATCCGCTCGCCGTTCGGCTCTCGGAGAAGTGGCCGGTGCTCACGGTGGCCACCATCGAGAACATCTCCTATGAGCTGTGCCTCTACGACAACGGCGTCGCCACCCAGTACGCCGCATTGGGCAGGCCGAGCGGGCAGGCGCCGCTCGACGCCCCGCTGGCCCCGCTGGATTTCGCGACACTGGCCGATTACGGCGCCGACTACGCCTCCGAGACGCAGGTCCGCGCCGCCTTCGGTAACGCACCGATGTTCGCGAAGGTCACCGAGCTGCCTGGCAGCGGTATCCGACAGGCGGCGGAGAAACGCCCACTCACCGAGTACGGCACCGACATCCTGTTCTTCGGCAAGCCATGAACTGGCCCAGCGCGACAGCTCCACCGGCCCGGTCCCTGGCACCGCAGCTTCGCCCGGCATGATCGGATGCTGTGCGAGTACTGCTGCAGCGCGTGACCACCGCCCAGGTAACGGTCGACGATGAGGTGGTCGGCCGGATCGACCCGGCCGAAACGGGCGCGCCGCACGGCCTGCTCGCCCTCGTCGGCGCCACCCACTCCGATACCGCAGCCACCGCGCAGGCCCTGGCCGAGAAGACCTGGCGACTGCGCATCCTCGACGACGAATGCTCCGCCGCGGACCTCGACGCGCCCATCCTGGTCGTCAGCCAATTCACCCTCTACGCCAATACCGCCAAGGGCCGCCGCCCGTCCTGGAACGCGGCCGCGCCGGGTCCGCTCGCCGAACCCCTGGTCGACGCCTTCGCCGCCGCCCTCCGCGACCTCGGCGCGACGGTCGCCACCGGAAAGTTCGGCGCGCACATGCACATCGACCTCGTCAACGACGGACCCGTCACCGTGCTCCTCGAGGGCTGAACAGACCGCCGGTGGCCCGCGGCCATCTGGCCTGCCGAGTAGGAATCGAGAGTCTCGGCCATCGAGCCGGTGCCGGTGCCGGTGAACAAGTTTCCCTGATTGGAACGATGCCAGTCGGCTCCCGAGAAGACGGGAGCCGGGCGAACTACTCCGGACGCAGCGTGAGGATGCGCGGGCCGTCCTCGGTGACGGCGACGCTGTGCTCCCAGTGCGCGGCGCGGGAGCCGTCGGTGGTGACGACCGTCCAGTCGTCGTCGAGTGTCTTGGTCTCGGTGGTGCCGAGGGTGAGCATCGGCTCGATCGCCAGCACCGACCCGACGACCAGGCGCGGGCCCTTGCCGGGGGCGCCTTCGTTCGGCAGGAACGGGTCCATGTGCATCTCGCGGCCGATGGCGTGGCCACCGTAACCGTCGACGATGCCGTAGGCGCGGCCGTGCTCGCGCTCGGCGGCGCGGGTGCCGAGCTCGATGGCGTGCGAGACGTCGGTGAGCCGGTTGTCGGGCAGCATCGCGGCGATGCCCGCCTCCATCGACAGCTTGGTGGCCTCGCTCAGCAGCCGGTCGGCCTCGATGATCGGGCCGACACCGAAGGTCCACGCCGAATCGCCGTGCCAGCCGTCCAGAATCGCGCCGCAGTCGATGGACACGAGATCACCCTCGGCGAGGATTTCCGTCGCCGAGGGGATGCCGTGGACCACACGGTCGTTGACCGAAGAACAGATCGAGCCGGGGAAGCCGTGATAACCCTTGAACGACGGGACGGCGCCCGCGTCACGGATCGTCTGCTCGGCGACCTCGTCCAGTTCCAGCGTCGACACGCCGGGCTTGGCCGCGGCGCGGACGGCGACGAGCGTCCGTCCGACGATCGCGCCGGCTGCCGCCATGGCATCCAGCTCGCCCGCCGAACGGAACGGCACGACCTTCTTCTTACGGCTGAAGACCATCAGCGTCCGAGCGCCCGCAGTGCCCGCGCGTTGACGTCGTCGACCTCGCCGACTCCTTCGACCGTCACGACCAGACCGTCGTAGTACTCGAGCAGCGGCTCGGTCTCCTCGCGGTAGACGCGCAGCCGGTTGTCGATCACCTCTTCGGTGTCGTCGGCGCGGCCACGGGCGAGCATCCGGTCCTTGAGCAGCGACTCGGGCACCACGAAGCACAGCACGGCGTCGAGCTCGGTGCCGTGGTTCTCGAGGATCTTCTTCAGCGCATCGCCCTGATCGACCGTGCGCGGGTAGCCGTCGAGCACGAATCCGTTCGCGGCGTCCGGCTCGGCGACGCGGGCCTCGACCATGCGGTTCGTGACGTCGCTGGGGACGAGGTCGCCCGCGTCCATGTACTTCTGCGCTTCGCGACCGAGGGCGGTCTGCTGGCTGATGTTCGCGCGGAAGAGGTCTCCGGTGGAGATGTGCGGAACGCCCAGCTTCTCCGACAGCAGGACGGCCTGAGTACCTTTGCCGGCACCCGGCGGACCGAGCAGAACAACTCTCACTTGAGGAACCCTTCGTAATTTCGATTCATCAGCTGGCTCTCGATCTGCTTGACCGTGTCGAGACCAACACTGACCATGATGAGCACCGCGGTACCGCCGAACGGCAGGTTCGCCACCGCACCCGAATTGCCCATGTCGAGGAACACGTTCGGGAGCACGGCCACCAGACCGAGGTAGATCGAGCCAGGCAGGGTGATGCGGCTCAGAACGTAGTTGAGATAGTCGGCGGTCGGCCTACCGGGACGGTAGCCCGGGATGAAGCCGCCGAACTTCTTCATCTCGTCGGCGCGTTCCTCCGGGTTGAAGGTGATCGCGACGTAGAAGTAGGTGAAGAAGACGATCAGGCCGAAGTAGATGGCGATGTAGACCGGGTTGGACGGATTCACCAGGTACTTCTGGATGATCTCCTGCCACCAGCTCGGCTCCGTCGCCGTGCTCGACCCGGTCAGCTGCGCGATCAGGTTGGGCAGGTACAGCAGTGAGGACGCGAAGATCACCGGGATGACACCGGCCTGGTTGACCTTCAGCGGCAGATATGTCGACGAACCGCCGTACATCTTGCGGCCGACGACGCGCTTGGCGTACTGCACCGGAATCCGGCGCTGACCCTGCTCGACGAAGATCACGGCCACGATGATCGCCAGGACGGCGGCGCAGACGAGACCGAAGACCAGGCCACCACGGGTGTCGAGGATGTTCTTGCCGTCGATCGGGATGCGGGCGGCGATACCGGCGAAGATGAGCAGCGACATGCCGTTACCGACACCGCGCTCGGTGATCTGCTCACCGAACCACATGACCAGCGCCGCACCGGCGGTCATCACCAGGACGATGATGATCATGCCGAAGATGCTGGTGTCGGCGAGGATGTCCTGCTGGCAGCCCTGGAGCAGCTGACCGCGAGCCGCGAGCGCGACGAGACCCGTTGCCTGCAGGATCGCCAGGGCGATCGACAGGTACCGGGTGTACTGCGTCATCTTGGTCTGGCCTGCTTGGCCTTCCTTGCGCAGCTCCTCGAAGCGCGGGATGACGACGGTCAGCAGCTGGATGATGATGCTCGCGGTGATGTACGGCATGATGCCGATCGCGAACACCGAAAGCTGCAGCAGCGCACCACCGGAGAAGAGATTGATCAGCTGGTAGATACCGGCGGATTCACCACCGGAGACCAGCTTCACGCAGTCCTGGACCGCGCGGTAGTCGACGCCGGGGGACGGCAGCGCGGCACCCAACCGGTACAGCGCGATCAACCCCAGCGTGAAGAGAATCTTCCGCCGTAAGTCCGGAGTCCGGAAGGCCGATACGAAGGCGGAAAGCACAGATCCTCCTGGCGAACGACATGGTCATGCCATGCGACTGAACCAACACCGCATCGTGTGGATACGTCAGCCGATGACGAGCTTGGCAGACAACACTTGAACTCTAACAGTGACACCGGACGAGCTCTCGACTCGTCCGGTGTCCACTGCTAACTACAGTACCGTCAGGCCAGTTCGGTGACGGTGCCACCGGCGGCGGCGATCTTCTCCTTGGCGGAGCCGGTCACCTTGTCGGCGGTCACCTGGACCGCGACACCGATTTCACCATCGCCGAGGACCTTGACCAGCTCGTTCTTGCGAACGGCGCCGGCTGCGACGAGCTCGGCCTTACCGACCGTGCCGCCCTCGGGGAACAGCTCCGCGATGCGGCCCACGTTCACAACCTGGTACTCCACGCGGAAGCGGTTGGTGAAGCCCTTGAGCTTCGGCAGGCGCATGTGCAGCGGCATCTGGCCACCCTCGAACGCCGGGGAGACGTTCTTGCGGGCCTTGGTGCCCTTGGTACCACGACCGGCGGTCTTGCCCTTGGAACCCTCACCGCGACCCACACGGGTCTTCTCGGTCTTGGAACCCGGCGCAGGACGCAGGTGGTGCAACTTGATGGTCATTGTCAGACCTCCTCAACTGTTACGAGGTGGCGCACGACGTTGATCAGACCGCGGTTCTGAGCGTTGTCCTCACGGACAACACTCTGACGGATCTTACGAAGGCCCAGCGTACGCAGGGAGTCCTTCTGATTCGCCTTGGCGCCGATGGTGCTCTTGATCTGGGTCACCTTGAGATCAGCCATGTCAGGCTCCCTGTCCTGCACGCGCACGCAGCATGCCCGCCGGAGCGACATCCTCGATCGGCAGACCGCGACGCGCGGCAACCTCTTCGGGACGCTGGAGCATCTTGAGCGCGGCAACCGTCGCGTGAACGACGTTGATCGCATTGTCGCTACCGAGCGACTTGGCCAGAATGTCGTGAATGCCAGCGCATTCGAGCACGGCACGCGCCGCGCCACCGGCGATCACACCGGTACCGGGCGAAGCCGGACGCAGCATGACGACACCGGCCGCCGCCTCACCCTGAACCGGGTGGGTGATGGTCGAGCCGATCATCGGGACGCGGAAGAAGCCCTTGCGAGCCTCCTCGACACCCTTCTGGATGGCCGCGGGAACTTCCTTGGCCTTGCCGTAGCCGACGCCGACCAGACCGTTGCCGTCACCGACGATCACGAGGGCGGTGAAGCTGAAGCGACGACCACCCTTCACGACCTTGGAGACGCGGTTGATCGCGACTACGCGCTCGAGCTGGTTCTTCTCGGCGGCCTGGTCCCGACGGTCACCGCCACGACGGTCGCCGCCACCGCGACGATCGCCACGGCCGCCCTCGGGGGCATTGGGGTTCTGTCCGGCGGGTCCGCTGCCGCCGTCACGCCGCTGACGTCCCGGCATCAGACGTTCCTTCCATTCGAAATAACAGTCATCAGAACTTCAACCCGCCTTCACGAGCGGCATCGGCCAGCGCCGCGATACGGCCGTGGTAGTCGTGACCACCACGGTCGAACACGACCGCCTCGATACCGGCAGCCTTGGCACGCTCGGCGATCAGCTGACCGACCTTGGCGCCCTTGGCGGACTTGTCGCCCTCCAGCGCACGCACGTCGGCCTCGATCGAGGACGCGGCGGCGATGGTCTTGCCCACCGAATCGTCGACGAGCTGGGCGTGCAGGTGCCGCGAGGAGCGGTTGACCACCAGGCGCGGACGCTCGGTGGTGCCGACGACCTTCTTGCGCAGACGGAAGTGACGGCGGGTCTTCGACAGACGACGCTTCGTGGAAGCGTCCTTGCCCAGCGGAATCCGCTTGGCCTTCTGGTTTTCGGTTTGCGCCATGATCACTTACCCGTCTTTCCGACCTTGCGGCGAACGACCTCGCCGGCGTAGCGGATGCCCTTGCCCTTGTACGGGTCGGGCTTACGCAGTCCGTGGATGACAGCGGAGATCTGGCCGACCTTCTGCTTGTCGATACCGGACACGGAGAACTTGGTGGGCGATTCCACCGCGAAGGTGATGCCCTCCGGGGCCTCGATCGGCACCGGGTGGCTGTAGCCCAGGGCGAACTCGAGGTTCGAACCCTTGGCGGCCACACGGTAACCGACACCGAAGATTTCCATCTTCTTCTCGTAGCCCTTGGTGACACCCTCGATCATGTTGGCGATCAGGGTGCGGCTCAGGCCGTGCAGCGAGCGGTTTGCGCGCTCGTCGTTCGGACGCTGGACCTCGAGCTCGTTGCCCTCGCCCTTGGCGACGGTGATCGGCTCGGCCACGGAGTGCGACAGGGTGCCCTTGGGACCCTTCACCGTGACGACCTGGCCGTCGATGGTGACGTCGACGCCGGCCGGAATCTCGATGGGCTTCTTACCAATACGCGACATTAGTAGTCCTCCCTTACCAGACGTAGGCGAGGACTTCGCCGCCCACGCCCTGCTTGGCCGCCTGACGGTCGGTGAGCAGACCGGTCGACGTGGAAATGATCGCCACGCCGAGGCCGCCGAGGACCTTGGGCAGGTTGGTGGACTTCGCGTACACACGCAGACCCGGCTTCGAGACGCGACGCAGGCCCTGCAGGCTGCGCTCACGGCTGGGGCCGTACTTCAGATCGACGACGAGGGACTTGCCCACGGTCGCGTCCTCGGTGCGGTAATCGGCGATGTAGCCCTCACGCTTCAAGATCTCGGCGATGTTCGCCTTGAGCTTGGAATGGGGCGCCTTCACCTGATCGTGGTACGCCGAGTTGGCGTTGCGCAGACGTGTCAAGAAGTCTGCGATCGGATCAGTCATGGTCATGGTTAGACCTCGACACCTTTCTCGCTGCGGTTCCCATGCAGCATCTCCCCGTTTTCCCGGGGTGACCGTGGGCCTACAACAATTCGGCTGGTCCGGACGGCACTTACCGACCGGATGAGTTCTCGTTACGAGCTCTCGGTGCCTGGACCGTCCGCCCGCTTCACCTACAGTCAGCGAGGCGCCAGCGGACACAGTGGTGCCCAGGCAACCGCTCTAGTGTAGGCAATGCCGTGGTCAGGACAAAATCTGGGGCTCGGTCGCGGCCTTGGCGGTGAGCAGGATCGCCACGGCCGAGACGACGGTGGCCACGATCAGCATCATCTCGCCGCCGACCAGCATGCTCAGCACGCCGCCGAGGAACGCGCCTGCGGCGAAGGATCCGTACTGCAGCGCATAGCCGAGCCAATCACGGGAACTGCCGCCGCTGACATGGCTTTCGATGCCCTGACTCAGCTTCACCACCGTCCCGGTGGCGTAGCTCAGCGGAACACTGGTCTCGCCGTTCTTGACGAAGGCCGTGTTGAGCGCGCCGACCGCGAACGCGACGAAGGCGATGGGAATGAACCCGACCTCCTGACCGCCGGTTCGGTCAAGGACCCAGTCGACGACGGCGGCAACGGCCAGGGCGGCGGTGGTCACAACGGCCGCGCCGTGGCGGCTGTCGCGCCACACGCGTCGCCGCAGCAGCGAGGCCACGAACACGCCGAGACCGAACGAGAAGAGCAATGTGATGGCGCCGGTCGCCAAGACCGCGTCGTTGTCGAACCAGCCGAGAACGGCTCGCTCGGTATTTCCGGTCATGAATGTCACGAAATATCCGGCGGAATGCGTATAGGCGGCGGCGCCGATAAATCCGGCCAATACCGAAAGAAAAGCGACCATCGGCATCGCGCCGGTCGGCATCCCCCGGTACGCGGGGCGGTGGGCCAGGTCACGCCCGGTTTTCTCTGTGGCTGTCGTCACAATCCCACTTCCTCCGTTTGTCCTGGAATTAGGGATCATCGTCGACACCCGGTTGCGCCACATTTCCGCGCAACAACACCGACAGTAGCGACGGAGTGGCGTATCGACCACCTCGGCGCGGAAATTATCGGGAGAAACACAGAATCCGCCGAAGTACTTAACTTCGCGTTAACCGAACAATTCGAAATAAATTCAGGAGCGGACGGCACGGAACAGGGTCGCGGCGGCGGGCGAGCTGGGCGGACACGGCGAATTCCGTTCGGCACCAACTAGTTTCCCGGAGTAAGCATGTGATAGCTTCGCGAGGTCCGTCCGATCTGCACAGGAGGCTCGGCAGTTGTATTCGCGCTCTTGGCGCCGTGGAACTCGCCGCAGCTGGACTCGCGCTCTCGCTGTTCTGCTCGGCATCGGCGCTCTCACCGTCCCGTCCCCCGCCGGCGCGGCCGATCCGTATGTCGACCAGCTCGCCGAAGCCGCGAGCACGCCGGCGTTGCAGTGGTCGGACTGCGAGGACGGCTTCTCCTGCACGTGGGCGCGAGTACCGCTGGACTATCACAGCCCGCAGGGCGAACAGATCGAGCTGGCGGTGATCAAGCTGCCCGCGACCGATCCCGGTCGCCGGATCGGCACCCTGTTCGTGAACTTCGGCGGGCCTGGACCGTCGGGCGTCGATCGGCTGCGCGAGCGGGCGCGGTGGCCGTGGTTGTTCTCCGAAGAACTGCGGGCACGATTCGATGTGGTGTCGTGGGATCCGCGTTCGGTCTCACGCAGCGCTCCGACCAGCTGTTTTCCCTCGTCCGACGAGCAAGAGGCCTACTTCGCGACCTTCCCCGGCATCCCGGCGGGTCCCGGCGACGAACCGGAGTTCTTCGCCCGTTCCGCCGACATCGCCGCCCGCTGCGGCGCGTCCGCGGGCCCGATCCTGGCGCACGCCTCGACCACGAATACCGCCCGTGACCTGGAGTTGCTGCGCCGCGCGGTGGGTGATGCGGCGCTGACCTATCACGGCATCTCCTACGGCACGCAGGTCGGCGCCGTCTACGCCAACATGTTCCCCGGCCGGGTGCGGGCGATGGCGCTGGACGGGTCACTGGATTTCCAGGGCAATGTGGACGGGCACGGCGCCGACCTGCCGCTCGATACCAGGCAGGGCGTGGCCGATGCCATGGCCGAGACCTTCGACGCCTTCCTGCGTGACTGTTCGGCCGCTGGTCCGGACTGCGCGTTCTCGGCGGGAGACCCGAAACTCAAGTGGATCGCGCTCGCCGAACGCGCGCGGCTCGCCCCCATCGTGGTCGACGGCACGCCGTGGACCTACGAGCAGATCGTGGCCGCGGCGGGCAGCCTCGCGCGCCCGGATACCTACGCCGACCTGGCGATCCTGCTCCAGCAACTCTTCGAAGCCGGGACCGCGCTGCTCCCGGCCGTGACGCACGACGCGGTCTTCGCCAAAGAGCACCCCGGCAACCGGATCGAGGCGTTCTATTCGATCCAGTGCACCGACAGCACCGTCCCGACCGACCCCGCCGTCTACAGCCGGGTCGGCGCCGTCGAAGACCTGCGCGTCCCCTATTTCGGCCGCACCGCCGTCTTCAACGCCACCCCCTGCGCCTTCTGGCCCGCCCATGACGCCGACCGCTACACCGGCCCGTGGAATCGTGAGACGGCTGCCCCGATCCTGGTCCTGAACAGCAGATATGACCCCGCGACGCCGTTGCGTGGCGCCTACGCGGGCGCGGCTCAGCTGTCCCGCGCCCAGGTCGTGGTGATCGAAGGTGCAGGCCACAGCAGCATGTACGTGGCCAGCACCTGCGCCGAACGCGTCAAGCGCGACTACCTGTTCACCGGCCGGCTGCCACCGCAGGACCTGCGCTGTGACATCGACCGATCCCCTTTCGGCTGACCGTCAGCGGCTGACGCACACCCCGGTGAGCAGCGGGCCGTAAGGATTCTCGGCACTGCCCGCAACGACGAGCAGACCACCGATCGGGCTGCACAGAACGTCCAGGCTCGACGACCCACTGCCCGCGATCGGCTCCTGGGCCTGCGCGGTGGTGGCGCTGACGGCGGGGGCGAGGAGGAACAGAGCGAGGGCGGAGGACACAGCGAGCTTCTTCATGGCTTTACTGTGCCCGACCGCCTGCGCGCCGAGCACGCCCCAAGTTGCTGTGGCACCAAACCTCAGGCTCCGTCACCGACCTCAGCTCAGCAGGCAGAGCAGGTCATACAGCGGCGGCTTCTCGACGCTGCCCGTGGCGAACAACAACTGCGCGACCGGCGAACAGATCAACGCCGTCTCCGACGACCCCGACCCACCCTTCGACGAACCGGTGCCGCCTTGCGCGGAGCCGGATTCGGCGACCGGTGCGGGCGCGACAGGAGCGGCGGCGGCGACGGCGGGCGCCGACAGCAGCGCACACGACAGAACGGCGACAGTAACGATCTTCTTCATGCGCCAAGGGAACACGACAGAGGCCATCGACAAGAGTGAAATCCAAATATTTCACCCACGAGATTGTCCCTCCCGAAACGCGCGAAGGCACGGACTCCCTCGCGGAAGTCCGTGCCTTCGTTCGTTATTCGCCTAGGCGGCAGCGCTCACGAGGAGCGAGGGCTCACCAGGAGCTCTTGTGCACGCCCGGGAGCTCGCCACGGTGGGCCATCTCACGCAGGCACACGCGGCACAGGCCGAACTTGCGGTACACCGCGTGGGGGCGGCCGCAACGCTGGCAGCGGGTGTAGGCGCGGACCGCGAACTTCGGCTTGGCGTTGGCCTTGTTGACCAGTGCTTTCTTGGCCATGTGCTCAGTTCTCCTTGAACGGGAAGCCGAGGTGCTTGAGCAGCGCACGGCCTTCTTCGTTGTTGGTCGCAGTGGTCACCACGGTGATGTCCATACCGCGCGGGCGGTCGATGGAATCCACGTCGATCTCGTGGAACATCGACTGCTCGCTCAGGCCGAACGTGTAGTTGCCGTTGCCGTCGAACTGCTTCGGCGACAGACCGCGGAAGTCGCGGATACGCGGCAGCGCGATGGAGACCAGGCGGTCGAGGAACTCCCACATGCGGTCGCCACGGAGGGTGACCTTGGCGCCGATCGGCATGCCCTCACGGAGCTTGAACTGCGCGATCGACTTGGTGGCCTTGCGGACCTCCGGCTTCTGACCGGTGATCAGCTCGAGGTCCTTGATGGCACCGTTGATCAGCTTCGCGTCACGGGCGGCGTCACCGACACCCATGTTCACGACGACCTTGACGACGCCCGGGATCTGCATCACGTTGGCGTACTCGAACTCGCTGTTCAGCGCGTCCTTGATCTCGGCGCGGTAGCGCGCCTTCAGCCGGGGCTGAGTCTGCTCAGAGGTGGTCATGTCAGATGTCCTTCCCGTTCTTACGGGAGATCCGAACCCGCTTGCCGGTCTCTTCGTCGGTGCGGTAGCCGACGCGGGTCGGGTTACCGTCGGAGTCGACGACCATCACGTTGGAAACCTGGATGGGGGCTTCCTGGGTCACGATGCCACCCGAGGAGGCGCCACGCTGGTTCGCGGAATCCGCGACGTGCTTCTTGATCCGGTTCACGCCTTCGACGAGAACCTTGCCGGTCGCCGGGTAGGCCTGGATGACCTTGCCCTTGGCGCCCTTGTCCTTGCCCGAGATGACGAGGACGGTGTCACCCTTGTGCACCTTCATGGTCAGAGCACCTCCGGGGCCAGCGAAACGATCTTCATGAAGCGCTTGTCACGCAGCTCACGGCCGACCGGGCCGAAGATGCGGGTGCCGCGAGGATCGTTGTCCGGCTTGATCAGCACGGCAGCGTTCTCGTCGAACTTGATGTAGGAACCGTCCGGACGGCGGCGCTCCTTGACTGTGCGCACGACGACAGCCTTGACGACGTCGCCCTTCTTGACGTTCGCGCCGGGGATGGCGTCCTTCACGGTGGCGACGATGATGTCACCGATACCGGCATAGCGACGCGACGAGCCACCGAGCACGCGGATGCAAAGGATTTCCTTCGCCCCGGTGTTGTCGGCGACGCGCAGTCGCGACTCCTGCTGAATCACTTCAGCACCTCCTGGACCTGGATGTATACGTACGCCGGATTGCCGACCCGACGCACATGGTCAGTCACCCACCGGACGCGCGCCTGCCAGCGGAAATACCTACCACTGGGGGTTCACTGCCGGATTGCGGGCGCAGAGCTCCCGCAGGCAACCGGTCTAGTGTAGGCGAATCCCCAGGTCGACCCAAATCGGGGTCGCTCACACAAATCTGAAGCGGATATGTTTCAAACCTCTGTGGGCGCGGTCACGCCGTTGCTACGGTCCCGCGCATGAAGCTCTCCCTGCCGACCCGCCGCCTCGCGACCACCGCGAGCGCCTTCGCCGCCGTGCTGACGATCGCCGCGCCGCACGCCACCGCGGGCCCGATCATCGACATGCTCACCGACACCCTCACCGTCGGCTGCACCTCCAAGATCGACGTCGTCGGCCTCGACGACTACGTCGGCGCGCAGGTGGACTTCCTCGCCAACGGCAAGTTCTTCGCCAGCGACACCGTCGACCTGGAGGTGAACGTCGGCGGCGTCACGGTGGCCAAGGCTACCGCCTACTACCACGTCGAGACCGAGGTCGAGGTCGAGGTGCAGCTCTCGCTGCTCCTGCACGCCACCGGAGCCCCGCTGGTCACCAAGCGGGTCCCGACCGTCATGAAGATCGTGAACGCGGGCAGCGGACTCGCCTGCGACCTGGCGACCGGCAGCTCCGGAATCTCCGCCGACTGACCAGCCCCGATCGGCCGGTAGCCCACCGACTCCGCGTCGCGCCGGTAGCCTGTGCGAGCTGGTTCGCAACGAACAGGGTGCGGCTGCCGCATCGGGGAAGGAAAACCTGTGACATCGTCCGGTCGTCGTCCGTCGGTCGTGGATCGCCGCGCATTCCTGATCGCCATGGGCCTGGTGCCCGTGGCGGCCGCGCTGGCCTCGTGCACGTCCGACACCCCCGAAGTGCAGCTCACCGGCGTCGACCTGGGCGGCGGCGACCCTGCGATCCGTCCGCAGGACGACCTGTACCGCCACGTCAACGGCGCCTGGCTGCGCGACTACCAGCTGCCGCCGGACAAGGCCTCGGTCGGCGCGATCACCGACGCCAACGACCGCACGCTCGCGCAGCTGCGCGCGATCATCGAGGGCATCGAGAACCCGAAGCAGGGGTCGGAGGCCCAGCAGATCAAGGATCTCTACGACGCCAGGATGGACCTCGACGAGATCGAACGCCTCGGCATCACCCCGCTGACCGGCCTGTTCACCGCGATCGACAAGGCCGCGGGCAAGCCGGAACTGGCGAAGGTCATGGCCGAGGCGCCCATCGCCGGGCTGATCGGCATGGGCATCGGCATCGACCGCAAGAACTCCACGGCCTATATCCCCAGCGTCAGCCAGGCCGGGCTCACCCTGGGCGAGCAGTACTACCGCAAGCCCGAGTTCGCGGCGCAGCTCGCCGGCTACCAGACCTACCTCGAACAACTGTCCAAGGGAATCGAGCTCCCCGACCCCGCCGGGGTCGCGCAGCGGACCCTCGACCTGGAGAAGCGGATCGCCGCCGCGCACTGGGACAGCGTGCGCCTGCGCAATACCGACGCCACCTACAACCTGATGAGCTGGCAGGAGCTGACCGCGCTCGGCCCGCAGTTCGACTGGGATCCGTGGCTGGCCGGCATGACCGACCGGCCCAAGTCGCTGTTCGACAAGATGGTGGTCGGTCAGCCGTCGTTCATCACCGCGGCCGCGCAGCTGTGGAGCGAGGTCGACATCGCCCAGTGGCGCGACTACCTCAAGCTGCACATCGCCAACACCTACGCGCGCTTCCTGCCCAAGGCGATCGCCGACGCGCGCTTCGACTTCGTCGGCCGGGTGCTCAGCGGCCTGGAGGAGAAGCCGGAGATGTGGCGCTCCGCGGTGGGCGTGGTCGACGACAATCTCGGCGAACCGCTGGGAAAGCTGTACGTGGACAAGCACTTCCCGCCCGCGGCCAAGGAACGCGCGCTCGAGATGGTCGACGACCTGCGCGCCGCCTACCGCGACAACTTCACCAATTCCACCTGGATGTCGCAGCCGACCCGCGAGGCCTCGATCGCCAAGCTGGACAAGATCGTCGCCCAGATCGGCTACCCCGACAAGTGGGTCGACTACTCCTCGGTGCAGGTCACCCGCGGACGGTTGATCGAATCCCTGCTCACCATCAACACCTTCGAGTCCAAGCGCGCGTTCGCCCGCCTCGGCACCGAGGTGGACAAGACCGAGTGGGGCATGTCCCCGCAGACGGTGAACGCCTACTACAGCGCGACGACCAACCAGATCGTCTTCCCCGCCGCCTACCTGCAGCCGCCGTTCTTCGACAAGGACGCCCAGGACGCGGTCAACTACGGCGCGGTCGGTTCGACCATCGGCCACGAGATCGGGCACGGTTTCGACGACCAGGGCTCCAAGTACGACGGTGACGGCAACCGCCGCGACTGGTGGACCCCCGAGGATCGAGCCGCCTTCGACGCCAAGACCCAGCAGATCATCGACCAGTACGACGTACTGGTCCCCGAGGGCGCACCCGAGGGTCAGCATGTGAACGGCGCGCTCACCGTCGGCGAGAACCTGGCCGACCTGCGCGGCTTGCAGATCGCGCTGGCGGCGTATCTGAAGGTCGCGCAGCGCACCGGCGTGCAGCCCGACTTCCGCTCCATGTTCTTCTCCTGGGCGCGGCAGTGGCGCGACAAGCAGACCGAGGAGGCGACCCTGCAGGGTTTGCAGGACACGCACTCCCCCAACGAGTTCCGCTGCAATCAGGTCGTCCGCAATATCGCCGAGTTCTACTCGACCTTCGACGTGAAGGACACCGACAAGCTGTTCATGCCGCAGGATCAGCGGGTCACTCTTTAGGGATGATTCTCCCTCCGAAACCGATGTAGGTTAGCCTAGGCTGACTTACGCTGAACTGGTGCAGGAGGATGCAACGATGACGTCTGTTCGGACTTCGCGCGGCTGGCGGCGCGTGGCGGTGGCCGCGCTCGCCGGCGCGCTCGCCTTCGGCGTCGCCGCCTGCGGTTCCAGCGACGATGCCGCGGGCTCGGGCGAGCCGGTGTCCATCACCCACGCGCGCGGCGAGACCACGGTGACCGGGACGCCGACGAAGATCGTCACCCTGGGCAACCAGTGGCTCGATACCTCGCTCGCGCTGGGCGTCGTCCCCGTCGGCTACATCGACAACGTGTCCGCGGTGTCCAAGAGCACCCCGCCGTGGGAGCCGGAGAGCCTGAAGTCGGGCAAGGCGCTCAACACCACCGGCAATATCGCCGAGCAGGTCGCCGCGCTGGAACCGGATCTGATCCTGGCCGACCCGTTCATCGCCGACCAGAAGACCTACGACGAGCTGTCCAAGATCGCGCCGACACTGCCCGCGCTGACCAAGGACGCCGTCACCCCGTGGCAGGACCAGGTCACCGCGCTGGGCAAGGTGCTGCACAAGGAATCCGACGCGACCGCGGTGATCAAGAAGGTCGACGACAAGGTCGCGGCGATTGTCGCCGCCAACCCCGGCCTGAAGGGCAAGACCTTCGCCAGCACCTGGCTGGCCAGCCCCGCGCAGCTGATGGTGCTGACCGACCCCAACGACGGTTCGGCCAAGGTCTTCACCCAGCTCGGCATGGGCATTCCGGCCAACCTCACCGCGCAGCCCGCCAACCAGGGCCGGCTCGCGCTGTCGCCGGAGCGCGTCGACGAGCTGTCCGCCGACCTGCTGCTGGCCGGCTACTCCCCCGGTCTGGACGAGAAGTACCGCCAGCTGCCCGGCTACAGCGAGCTGCCGTCGGTGCGCAAGGGTTCCGTCGTGTTCCTGACCACCCAGGAGATCAGCGCCATCAACCAGCCCACCGCCCTGTCGGTGCCCTACATCCTGGACAAGCTGGAGCCCGCCTTCGCCGCAGCGGCGAAATAGCCCCCGCATCACCGACGTTCGACCCCGGCAAGGAACCGCTGTGCTCGCCTCCCCGTACCCCGCCCAGACCCGATTCGCCCTGCGCGCCGGCGTCACCTGCCTCACCACCCCCGCGGGGGCGGTGCTGCTGAACCCGCCGCGCAATGTGAAGCTGACGGGCCTCGGCGCCGGTGCGCTGCAGGCGCTCAAGACGCTCAACCAGGGCCCGGCGACGGCGGCCGAGATGTCGACCGCCGCCGCCGGTGACGACATCACCGGGCTGATGCGCAAGCTCACCGACGGCGGCTGGCTGGCGGTGACGGTGCGCGACGGCGGCCGCGATCTCTACAGCATCCGCCCCTTCGCCGAGCCGGCGCCGCGTCCCGAGGTGGCCCTGCCGACCTGGTCGGCGACGCTGTCGAAGTTCGCCGTACTGCACCGCGACGCGCAGGGTTTCGTGCTCGAGCATCCGCGGGCGTGGTGCGATCTGCGCATCCACGACCCGCGCCTGCTCGCCCTGCTCGACGGCCCGATGGCCGCCGATTCGCCGGTGCCCGCCGCGGTGAAATCGCAGTTCATGGCGGATCTGCAGTGGTGCGGATTCCTCGTCGACGGCGACGAGGAGGAGCACGAGTTCGCCACCCGCTCCTGGAACGCCCCCGACCTCTGGTTCCACCGCCGCAGCACCCTCGGCGCCCGCACGGTGACCTGGGACGACTTCGGCCCGACCCGCTGGGCCGACGGCCGCTTCCCCGAATTGCCCGCCCGCCGTACGCCGTTCGCGGCCGAGCCGATCGCCCTGGCCCGCCCCGACCTCGCCGGTCTGCGCGACGCCGACCCCACCCTCACCGCCGCGCTGGAGGACCGCGTCTCGACCCGCGCGTTCGACGACGCGGCACCGATCACCGCCGCCCAGCTGGGCGAGCTGCTGTTCCGCAGCGCCCGCACCCGCGAGGACGGCTCCCGCCCCTACCCCTCGGGCGGCGGCGCCTACGAACTCGAGGTCTACCCGGTCATCCGCAATGTCGCGGGCCTCGACAACGGCATGTACCACTACGACTCCACCGACCACGCCCTGCGCCTGGTCGCCGCGGCCGACGCCCCCGCCGTCCAGAAGCTGCTCAAATCCACCTCGGCCACCCTGGCCGGTGGCGCGGAACCCCAAGTCCTGCTGCTGGTCTCGGCCCGCGCGGGCCGCGTCATGTGGAGCTACGAACAGGTCGCCTACGCCAACATCCTCAAGCACGTCGGCGTCTTCATGCAGACCGTCTACCTGACCGCCACCGCCATGCGCCTCGGCGTAGTCGCCCAGGGCTTCAGCGACACCACCGCATTCGCCACCGCCACCGGCATCGACGAACTCGAGGAATGCAACGTCGGCAGCATCATCGTGGGCTCCCCCGCCCGCTGAGCTCGAAAGCTAGGGTGCGAAGACCTCGTCGAGGGTCGTAGCCGTCAGGATCCGATCAGTCCACAACTCCAGCTGCGCAATACTCGCCGACCGGACAGTATCGGCCACCTCCGCGGAAGGGATGCCGAACTTCCTGGTGAGCTGACGAATCAACACCTTCGCCTCACCTTCGACGCGCCCTTCGACCCGACCTTCGGCACGCAGTCGATCAGCACCCGTCATCAAAGCCTCCTTCCCTCGCGGCCCCAAACGCTCAGCCAATGGTTGCAGATCCGCAACGCAAGTATCCCCCACGGCCAACGCATACGCCATGACCAGGTACAACACCCCCGCACCGCCCGGCTGGTCCACCACCGCTTTCAACTGCGGTTCCAGCTGCGACATGACCGTGTCGAGCTTCTTATGGGTCGGTGCCGCTTTCAACAACACCAACATGATCATCACCTCCGGCACCAGCGGACGTGCCAACAATGCCTCCACATCGACCGCATGCAGATCGTCGAGCAGATACCGGAACCGCGGCAGCAGCGAACCGAGGTGACCGCGTGTGGAGGTGTCGACATCGATCAGGTCGGCCAGGTCCAGTGGGGCACTCCACCGACGATGATTGGTCCCAGCGTGCACGACCAGCGGGATCACCGCGGGCAACCGCGTGTGCTTCGGGTTGTCTTTGAGGTGACGGCCCCAGATCAGCACCACATACTCCAGCAGGCGGAACGCCATCAGCGGGTCGCTGCGGCTCTGGTGCTCGATCAACACGAACACGTAGGCGGAGCTACCGGCCAGGTCGACCCGATACAGGACGTCGGTGAAGCGGGACTGCAGCTCCGCCGAGACCAGACTGCCCGATTGGACTCGCAGGGTGCCCCAGTCCAATTCGTCGACCAGCGCTGCGGGCACGACAGTGCGCAGCTCGCTGACCGCGTTCGCGCGGTCTGACATGACCTCACGAAAGTATTTGTCGTGCGGGGTATTCGGAGCGCCATCCGCCATGGCGAGCAAGACACGCCCACCCCGCGGAGGAGTTGCCGGGCGGTCGCTGTGGCCGGAGCTGTTTCAGCATGGGAGGTTTCGAGGTGGCGATGATCTGCATCACACCGTGCAACCCGCGACGGGGTTGGCGCGTCCAATAACCTGACGTGCTTCCTATCGGATCGAGGGTTAATGAACGACTGGTCGGCGCCGACGCGGGCTGCCAACGACGCCTTGCGCGCGCAGATCGATTCGATGCTCGACTCGTTCACGGCCGAGAAGTCGGCACTGCTCGACGCGCAGTCGCGGGCCACCGAGCCGGTGAGCGTGTGGTCGGCGGACAATCTGGTGCGTGTTTCCGGCACGGTGGCAGGGGTCTCGGAGGTGCACATCGCGCCGGATGCCTTCAAACGCGCCACCCCGGAGTCGCTGGGCCGATCGGTCACCGAGGCCATCGCGAACATGGCGGCCGAGGCCGCGCGCGTGCAGCAACAGGCACTGGCACCGCTGACCTCGGGAATGCCCGACCTGCCCGACCTGATTCCCGGCGCTCCCAGCATGAAAGATCTGATCGCCCAGCTCACCCCACCTCCGCCTCCCGAGCCGGAACCGGTCGCCGAACCGCGCCGCCTCGTCGAGGACACCGACGACGAAGAGGGCGAGTACTTCCGCAATCGCGGCTACCTGCGATGAGCTCCCTGAACGTCGACCCCGAGGCACTGCGCGGGACCAAGCCGTCGTTCGACTCCGTCGCGGCCACGATCACCACCGGCGCCCAGGCGCTGGCCGCGGTGATCGCGGCAGAGGGCGAATGCTGGGGCAACGACGAGATCGGCGAGGCCTTCGCCAAGAACTACACGCCCGGCGTCGAATCGGGCCAGAAGGCCGTCACCGGCTTGGCCACGGTGATGACCCAGACCGGCGAGAACATGGTCACCATCGCCAACGCGCTACAGACCCAGGACACCACCGGCGCCGGAGACATCAACGCGGCGGCGAGCGCACAGTAAATGGGTATCGAGATCCCCGACGAGCTGCAGTGGGTCGCGAAATACATTCTCGGCGCCGATGATTGGCCAGAGGACGACAGCTCAGAAGCATGGGCATCCCGATTACACCCAGGCAAGTCCGGTTCGAGGCACCACCAGAATGAAGGGGAACGATGTGAGCTACTGGCGGCCTGTCGTGAATGCGATCCTGTACTCCGCGCAGTTCGAGAAGGAGCTCGACGACCATGTCGTCGGCAGGATCGCGTACTCGCTCGTGACAGAGCCGCTTGCCACGCTGACCCCGGAGGAGCAGTACCAGGCACTCTCCGACGGCCTCGCGGCGGGGGCGCCTCTTCCAACACTCGTGCAGATGCCTCAGGACCCGGCAGAACTGCGGGAATTCTTGGGTCGAGTGGTTGCGCGCTTGGACGATATGCGTCCATGGCCGACGTTGCCTTATCTTCGATTGCCCAAAGACAGCATCTCGAGTTTCAAGAATGCCACGCCGATCGCACGCATCTCGGCACCTGTCGACGATATCCAGGCCCGGATATCCCGTGGATTCTATTGGGGAACCGAATACGGAATCTTCATCCCCTTGAAGATGAGGTCCGGCAGAGTTATCGGCATGTTCACTCCGTTCTGGGACGACAGCGACGATATCGTTCTCGTCGATGCGACACACGACCCCGAACCGGATGTCGTCATCGATGAGTTGTTGTCCGTCACACGAATCGATCCCGGAACGGTCACCCGCCTTACCCCGGAAGACCTGGAACAGTTCACCGAAGAGTATGCGACGACTCCGATTCAAGACAATTTTCGCGGCGAGCACACACCCGGAAATCCCGTGTGGGGTGGGAGTCAAGTCGCGTACCTGACTCCTGAAGAACGAGAATCGTATCGTCTCACCATCCACGACGGCTTGCTCTACGACGCTCGAGGGCAACTGCTCGATACGAGCAATGCCCACACCTTGTGGTCACCCGGTGGTGGGCGAGCAATTTTCGTGATGGACAGCAACGGCGATCTCTATAGCTCGCCACACCACGTGCTCGGCGAATTCCATCACTCGAGTTTCCTGGCGGGCGAACCGGCCGCCGGCGCAGGCGAGATCGATGTCAGGGAGGGGCAGGTTCGGCTGATCAGCGACCAGAGCAGCCATTACCGCCCGGCGCGACGGTTCACCGAGCAGGTGGTCGACAGCCTCGCTCGACAGGGCGTTCACGTCGACGACCTCCGGATCGAGTACCACTCGCCGTCGGACCGGGCGTAGCGACCGGTGAACAAGAATTGGGATGAAGTTGTCGGCGCGATCTACTACCGAATACAGTTCGAGCGAGAACTGAGCGACGAGGTTGTCGATTGGATCACTCGCGCGCTGGTGCACAACCCGTGCAGGAACCTGACTCCGCCACAGGAGTATGACGCCATCGCCCGCGGAGTACTGTTCAACGAGCCCTTCCCGACGCCCATCCCTACGCGACACACTGACAAGGAACTACGAAATTTTCTTTCGAAAGTCGTGCGCCGAATGGATGCGGTGAGACCGTGGCCAGAGCTTGCTGCCACATCGGTACCTGATAGCGAACTCCCCCGGTTCCTGAGTATATCGCCCGCCGCACGGATAGAAATCACAGTGGATGAATTTCAATCACGGCTTTCCAGGGTTTTCAGCCACCATCCCAAGGGCGGAACCTACCTGCTTCTCGGTCTGCGAACCGACGCCTTGCTGGGACTGTTCGCACCACCGGACCGTCAGCCCGTGTACGTGATGGTGACCGGCACCTACGGGAGCGATGAGCCCCATGTCCGCGAACTCGTATCGGCGGCAAACCTCGCTCCGAGTCGCGTGACTCGGCTGAATCCGACCGGCCACAAAGGGGACTATCTCTGCGTGTTGGAGGGCCGGGACCCGCAACAGCCTCCGGTTGCTCCGTGGCTGGCAGAAGTGAACGATTCAATATCAGCAGCATCGGATCCCCGACTGCAGCGTGCGCCCGTGACGTCGCGAGAAGAAGCACAAGCGCTGTTGGAGAACGTGTTCGAGCGTGGCCGGGAATTTCGGGTGATGGAATGCAAACATGGGTGGGTCGCCCAGGCGATCTTGACGGATGAAGAAATCTCGCAGGGCGCCGGGCTGGGGCTCGGGCACTACGTGCTCAACAAGAGGACCGGTGCGGTGACGGCTCATGCGAGCCTGCCGTCGACGATGATCGGCGAACAGTTCGATGCGGCGATCGAGGCCGGTGAACGGGTGGCCGGATATCAGGTCTACCCCCCGCTCCGGCGAATCCACCTGCAACGAGCGGCGGAAGACTCACGAAGCATCAGCTACCGCGTCGAGGTTGTCCGGTTGGACCAACCTGGTGAGCGAATGACCACCCAGCAGGTCAAGATCACCAAGAATCCGCTCAGCTACAACCCGACAGACAGCATCTCGAGCGACGTGGCAGCCTGGGCGGAGATGCGACACCGGACGACCGGGATCTGGCCGATGGAAGGAACATTCGACCGTTAGCAACCCGGGCATTACCGTCGGGGCGATATGCCGCTATCGGGCCGGGAGGGTTGGGTGCAGGCAGGCAGTTATCCGCCTACGCGGCGGCATAGATGACCTCGGCGTCGGCGAGTACCTCGTCGCGGATCAATCGGTTGAGACCGTTCTTCGGCACCAGCTGGATCAGATCGTCTCGCCTCACTCACTCACTCACTCATCATGACTGCTCTGCGCGGTGAGAGACCAGTCCGCCGAGGACTGGGGAACCGATCGGGGGTGGGGTGCGTCTAAGTTTGGTAGTGGCGGGTGGCTGCCGTGTCGACCAGGTAGGAGTGCTGTGCGAAGCGTTGTGGTGATGCGGGCTGTGGCCTGCGGTGTGGTTTCGGTGGTGGCGCTGGTCGGGTGCGGGGAATCGACCGAAGGGGCGGGGTCGCCGACGGCATCCAAGGATCGGAGCACCATCGAGGTGTTCAATCCATGTCGTGGGGCGCTGTCGGATGAGATGCTGCGAAGTGCTGGGTTGGACCCGGCAACGAAGCTGATCACGACCGATCCACCGTCCGGAGTATCCGCATGGCGAATCTGTGACTGGGCGCCCACTGACGATCGGTACGGCTCGGGCCGTCGCATGATCGGCGTCGGCTCGACTAGCCATACGCTTGACGAGGCCAAGAAGAAGGACGGCGTCACCGTCATCCGGGAGACCCTCGTCAACGCTCGCCCCGGGCTGGTCTCAAAGGAGAACAGCACTCCCGATATCTGCTATGTGTCGTTCGAAGCCGAACAGGGCATGTTCGAAGTGACCACAGCATGGCTGAGTACCGAGGGACCTCGAGCCGGTGACCTGTGTGAAATGGCGGAGAAGTACGCGACAGCGCTCGAGCCACACCTGCCGAAGTAGACACGGGCCGAAGTAGACACGGGGAGGGTTACAGATGACTCAAGATCACGCCGCTTACTGGCGCACCATGAAGCAGCAGGCGGTCAGTGGGGAATTCAGGATCGAGGAGGGCCTCGGCCAAGCCATCGCCGACGTCGCGAACCAGTACGTGATGGACCTCGAAGCGCAGAAGCTCGTCGCAAGCAAGCTCGATCGACTGACCGGCTGGGGTGGCTTGCCCTCCGCAGTCGCGATTCAGAAGAAGATCGAGGCCAAAGCTATCGCCGACGATTCGGCAGTAAAGCGCTTGGAGCAGCATATTTCAGTCGCCCGCGACCAACGCGACACCTTCCTCGCCGCCATCGGCAAACTGCAAGGAGTCGACCAGCAGACCGCGGGTGACCTCGGTGCGACGGGGGCTGGCATCTGATGGGATTCTGGGATGCGGCCGGCAACTTCGGTGAGTTCCTGGGCCATGTGGGCACACTCGGCGTTTTCAAGGTCATGGACAACTACGACCGAGCCGACGAATTCAGCCGCCTTGATCAAGACGGCAGAGAGAAGTGGGAGGGCGATCGAACCGTCATCAGTGATGAGTGGTCGCGGTTGAGCGCCAATTCCGGTCTGACGATGGACAAACCGGCGGTGACCGCCCCTGAGCCCTTCAGCACCTGGCCGCACCAGAAGATCTGGGAAGCGCTCAACGGCCCGGACGGTGTGTCCGGTGTCGTCGCAACGGAAGTGAATGCCAGTGCGGACGGCTGGCGGCGGCTCACGACAGGAACCGAAACCGCGGTCAACACCTACCGGACGAGTTTCGAGCGGGTGCTGTCCGAGAAATGGTCGGGCGCATCGGGGAACGCGGCGATCGATGCGATCAAGAGCTACACCGCCGACGCCACCAAGCTGCCCACAGCGTTCCAGATGGTCGCCAATGGCATCGATCACATGGAAGGCCTCCTCGGACAGGCGAAGATCGCGATTCCGAAACCGGAGAACGTGTCTGATTTCGACGAGTTCATCAGCCACATTCCCGGCAACGGCGTGGTCAAGGCTGCGAAGCATCGCGCCACCGAGGCGCAGGAAGACGCCCGGCTCTTCATGATCGGCACGTACCAGCCCGGTTCGATCACCGTCGACAGTCAGACTCCGGTCCTGCCACAGCCCGTGAACAATCTCGGCGGCACCAATGACGACGGCAACGGTGGCGGCAACAACAACGGCGGCGGTGGGAACACCAACAACGGCGCCAACGGCAACGGCGGGACGCCCGGAACGACGAATCCCGCTGCCACCCAGGAGGATCCGAGCGCCACGACGCCGCAGACCACCGACTCCGGCGACGATCAGGACGACAGCTCCGACGACGACTCGACCGAACCCAGCAGCACCGACCCGACGGCGACCAACCCGGCCGCCACGACGCCTACCGGGACCGGCCAGCCGACGGGTGACAAGCCCGCCGGAACCGGTGGTGGTTCCCCTGGTTCCGGCTCCCCCGGCGGCGGGATCGCCGGGGGACCGACAGCACCCGGCGCGGGTCGCAGCGTGGCGGGTTCACCGGTCGGCGCGAACCCGGCGGCGGCGGGTGCCCGTGCGGCGGCGGGCGGTGCCGCGGGTGCGCGTGGCATGAGCGGGATGCCCGGCATGATGGGCGGCGGACGTGGCGCCAACGGCAAAGACGACGAGAACGAGCACACCACTCCCGATTACCTCATCCAGGATCGGGAGAGCGAGCTCATCGGGCAGCTGCCGCCGACACTTCCGCCGGGCGGGGTGATCGGCGCGTGAACTGGAACCAAGCACTATCGGATGGCGAAACGATGCAGCCCAGGCAAGTGCCCGTCGGCCGCTGGGTGCTCGACCCGCACGCGTTCGCCATCGGACTCGAAGCCCACGGCCGGGACCGGCTGCCCTACCCGCTGACCTTCCAGCCCGAGTTCGCGGAAACCATCGAGATCCACAATGAGCGTCGCCAGGCCGCCGGACAACGGCTGCAACAGGTCTACGACGAGGGTCTGCACAAGGTGTTCGGTGCGCTGCTCGAACCTCAGGTGCGCGTCGAGATCGAGGGCTTGCACGGGCCCGGTCAGACCGAGGTCGTGCGCGTGTTCGCCGGGATCATCGAAGACCATGCGGCATTGGCGGTCCAGGCTCCCGGCCCCACCCGCGAACAAGGCGGCGACCTCACGGTGAGCATCGTGCCGCTGGCCGACCTCGCCGCCGAGATCGTCACGAAACTCCCGCCCGCCCAAGGCGGAACGACGCCGCGCTTCCAGGGACGCCGCAGCGATCTCGACGCCGCCACATACGCCAGGCACCCCACCCGCCTGTCCCCCGTCGAACAGACACAGCGGTTCTTCCGCCGTCCCCGCATCAGCACCGGTGAGATCACCGTCTACCCCGGCTACCAGGTGGATTCGCGGCCGACCGCCGATGGCAAAGCCTTCCTCTGGCTGGACTACCCGGACGACGGCCGCTATCTGATCCAGCACCACGGCGCCGACAACTTCACCGTCATCCCCGGCCCACCCGCCGAACTGACGCATCGGCTCGCCAAACACATCGCGATGTTCACCGACCGGCTGTCCCGGACGACTTGATGGCCATCTACCTGGTCTTCCGGCTGCGTTCGGAGACCGAGGACGAGGCCGTCTACGAGTACGCCGGTGTGGATCATCGGTTCGACCAGGCGGTCATGATCCGGACCGCCGATTACGCGGTCAGCGTGCCGGACGGTGCGGTGGGCGGGCTCGCCGCGCGGGTCGCCGGAAAGGCGATCCATGCCCACCGGACCTCCGGGGCGTGGATCCGGTTCGGTTCGCAGCAGTCATAGGTCAGCACGGTTCGGGCTGAACGAACCGACACGGATAACAATTAGTTTGTTAATATGGGTCATGGCATCATCCCCGCTCCCCGGCGAAGGCCCTGTACGCCCCGTCTCGGTCTCGCTCCACGAAGGCACCATCGCGGCGCTGAAAGCTCGCACCGGTAAGCGCGGCATGTCCGCATACGTCGAAGCCCTTATCCAACGCCAGCTCGAACGCGATCGTCTTCGCGAGCTCATCGAGGACGCTGAGGCCGAACACGGTCCGGTAGACCGTGCGGCGGTCGACGCCAAGCGCGCACTGCTGCGCGACGATGCAATCGGCGCTGCGTGAGCGGCAGCCTGGTTCTCGATTGCGAAGGACTGTCCCAGCTCGTTCAGCGCACGTCGACACTGACCGAATGGTTGGCGGCTGCCGAAGCGGAAGACAGTCGGGTAGTCGCGAGCACGGTCACCCTGGTCGAAGCCCGCAACCCGAAAACCCCACAGGCCCGGTTCGACTTTGCGGTCTCGCGGGTGAATCTCCTCCCACCGACTGAGGCGATCGCCCGCCACGCGAGCAAACTGCTCGCTGCACATGGATTACACGGGCACAAGTACGCGCTCGATGCAATCGTGGCAGCAACCGCATTGTCAGCCTCGGGCCCTGTCGTGCTGCTGACCTCCGACCCCGAGGACCTGCGTGTGCTCTGCGGGCCCGGAGTCCGCGTCGTAAAGATTTGAACGACCAGGGTGGCCAGCCGCTATTTCCCGCGTAGGCCGAAGGAGTTGCCGTCGGTGTCGGTGAGAACGCAGATGCGGGTGTCAGGGGCCACGGTACGGGGGGCGGATTGTTCGATGGCGCCTGCGGCGAGGAGGGCGGCGTGGGTGGCGTCGAGGTCGTCGACGTCGGTCATCGCTACCGGGCCTGCCGCACCGTCGCCGTGGGGGTTGAGGCTGATCTCGAAGCCGTTGACGTTGTAGCCGACGTAGTAGGGCTGGTCGGTGTGGGGTTCGCCGTAGAGGGCGGTGTAGATCTTCTTGGCGGATTCCAGGTCGGAGACCGGGATGACGACGGCGCCGATGGTGGGACTCATCTGGGGTTCCTTCCGAAAGACAGCGGGACTGTGTCGGGCGGAGATCGTTGATGTTCCGGAGACCAGGGTAGCCATCGGGAACGACGAACGCAGGCAGCCTGGGCCACCTGCGTTCGTCGGGAGGTTCGTTCAGTTGTCGAGAGCGTCGGCGAGGGTATCGATGGCCTCGGCCCAGAGTTCGGCGAAGCGTGCGGCTTGGACTTCGGTGAACAGGGCGGTGCTCCAGCGCAAGTTGGTGGTCAGGGCGGGGCCGGCGGGGGTGGTGCCGATGCCCGCGATGACGTCTACCGCGTAGCGGAGGGGGAGGTCGGGTTCGGGGTCGAGTGGGAGGGCTTCGTCGTGGGCGCCGACCAGGAGGGACCATGGGTCGCCTTCGGTGCCCGCGAGGTCGATGCGGCCCAGGTAGTTGAACTCGACCTGGGGTTCGGCGGCGGCGCGCAGTTCGGGGACGCGGTCGACGTAGCGGAGGAGGCCGTAGTCGAGGCCCTGGTTGGGGATCTCGCGCAGGTGGGTCGAGACACTGGCGAGGAGCGAGCGGGCCGCGGTCGGATCCGCTTGGGCGCGAGCGACATCCACCGCATGCTCGCCGACGCCGAGGCGGACAGGGAACACGCTGGTGAACCAGCCGAGGGTGTTGGCGGTGTCGGTGCCGAGTTCGGCGTCGGCGCGGCCGTGGCCTTCCAGGGCGATCAATGCGCCTGCGGCTGGATCGTTTCCGTTGCCGGCGTGGATCGAGGCCATGGTCATGGTGAGGGCGGTGAGCAGGAATTCGCGGACGCCCTCGTCCTTGCCGACGCGGCTGAGGAGGCGTTCGGTCACCGCGACCGGGGTGGCAACCGAGCTGACGCGCAGGGTGGACCAGGTGTCGGTGGCCGGGGCGGGCACCCGGGCGCCGAGTGCGGCGTCGGGGGTACTGACCTGGGCGGCCCAATAGTCGCGCTGGGCGAGCACTTCCGGGTCGCTGGCGCGCTGCCACATGGCTTCCGACCACTGCCGGTAGGAGGTGAACTCGGGCAGCATCTTCGGGGCGACGCCCGCCTGGACCTGCTGCCACGCGGCGGCAAGGCCGTCGATCATGATGTGCCAGGAGACCACGTCGACCGCTAGATGGTGGATCGACAGCAGCAGCACATCGCCGTCACGGGCGACAACCTCCGCGTCGGCACCGGTGACGCCGGTGCCCGCGTCTGAACCAGTACCCGCGGCGGCGCCCGCAGCGCTGTCTCCGTTCACCGCCGAGGCAGGACCGAAGCCCCCACCGGCGAACCACACCGCACGAACCATCTCCCCCGCACGCGGATCGATGGCGTCGTTCGCGAGGCGCGCGAATTTCGTGATGGCCGAATCGAGTTCGGCACCGGTGAGCCCGGCCGGCGCTTCGATCACGACATCGGCGGCGTTCACCACACCCGGCGCCCGGGTGACCATGCGCGGCCCGTCGGGAGTGTCGGTGAGGACAGCGCGCAAGGTGTCGTGCGCGTCGAGAAGTGCCTGGAGCGTGGATTCCAGTCCGGCACGGTCGATTCCGGCGGGCAGGCGCAGCAGCGCGCTCTGGGTGAAGCGGCGGTAGTTGCCGTACTCGTACATCCAGGAGACCACCGGCAGCGGCGGCACCACACCGTAGGCGTCGGCGCCGGACTGGGCGGCGACAGCGGGGCCGTCGTCCGCGGCGGCGGCGAGTTCGCGAATGGTGGGGCAGGCCAGCACCATGCGCGGGTTGAGCGCGATGCCGCGGCGGCGGGCCTTGTTGACCAGGGAGATCGCGACGATGCTGTCGACGCCGAGTTCGTAGAAGTCGGCGTCGACGCCGGGGGCGCGGCCGTCGAACAGCTCGGCGAAGACCTCGCTCAGCGCGATCTCGGTGGGGGTCTCGGCGGCGGCGTTGCCGTCGGCGGCCGAGAGGGTTTCCGTGGCGAGCTCGTGCAGCGCGTGGCCGTCGAGCTTGCCGTTGACGTTCACGGGAAGCTGGTCGAGGACCACGATCCGGGCGGGAATCATGTACGCGGGCAGGCGCTGTGCGAGATCGGCGCGGACCCGGCTGACGACCACCGCGCGGCCCGTCTTGCCGACGACGAAGCCGACCAGCGACGCACCACCGGCGCGGCGCACCACGGTCACCGCGGCGGTGTCGATATCGGCGGAGCGGCGCAGCGCGGTCTCGATCTCGCCGACCTCGATGCGGTAGCCGCGCACCTTGACCTGCGCGTCGGCCCGGCCCAGGTAGCCAAAGCGGCCGCCGGGCAGCCTGCGGACGAGGTCGCCGGTGCGGTACATGCGCTCGCCGGGACGGTGCGGATCGGCGCAGAAACGGTCGGCGGTGATGGCGGGCTTGCCGAGGTAGCCGCGGGCCAGCTGCACACCGGACAGGTAGAGCTCGCCGACGATGCCGGGCGGCACCGGGCGCAGGCGCGAGTCGAGGACATACCCGGCCATGCCGCCGTTGGCGGTGCCGATGGTCGGGATCTCCGAGGTGGCGACCGGCGCGACCACGGCTTCGACGGTGGTCTCGGTGGGGCCGTAGCAGTTGTAGACCGCGGTACCGGGCAGGGCGCGCAGTCGTGCCCACAGTGCGGTGTCGATGGCCTCGCCGCCGAGGGCGAGCACCGGCAGCTCACGGTCGAGCAGGCCGGCCGCCGCGAGCTGCGCCAGCATCGACGGGGTGGTGTCGATCATGTCGATGCCGAATTCGGCCATGCCGGAGACGATTCGGTGCGCGTCACGCATCTCCTCGGCGTCGAACAGGTGCAGGGCCTGGCCTGCGAAGAAGCCGACCATCGGCTGCCAGGACGCGTCGAACCCGAGCGACCAGGCGTGCGCGACCCGTAGCGGGCGGCCGAGTTTCGCCATCGCGGGGCGGTAGAAGCGTTCGAGGTGGTCGGCGAAGTATCCGGCCAGCGCGGCGTTGGTGCCGACGACGCCCTTCGGCTCGCCGGTCGAGCCGGAGGTGAAGATGATGTAGGCACTGTGCTCGAGCTCGCGGCGCACGGCGGGAGCCTCGGCGGGGCGGGTGGCGATCCGGTCCACCACGGTGGGATCGTCGACAACCAGTGCCTGCTGGTCGGCGGCACCGTCGAGCAGAGCACGGTCCTTCTCCAGGACGACCGCGAGAGCCGGGTTCGACTGGCGCAGAATCGATTCGATGCGGCCGGCAGGCAGCGAGATATCGACGGGTACATAGGCCGCACCCGCGGCGAAGGTCGCCAGGATGGCGACGATCGACGCCGTGCCGCGCGGGAGCATCAGGGCAACAACGGCTTCCGGGCCGACACCGTGGGCGGCGAACTCCCCCGCCATTCGGCAGGCCTGGTCGTGCAGCTCGCGGTAGGTGAACACCTCGCCCGCGGTGGTCGTGAGCGCAACCGCATCCGGCGTCGCGGTGACCTGTAGCGCGAACA
The DNA here is from genome assembly GCF_053608525.1 of Nocardia sp. NPDC055029. NCBI lineage: Bacteria > Bacillati > Actinomycetota > Actinomycetes > Mycobacteriales > Nocardiaceae > Nocardia > Nocardia sp. NPDC055029. Next base: position 145,240 of record NZ_JBSGVQ010000001.1, on the reverse strand, counting down.
GCTCCCAGGGGGTCGCGATCGGCGCGGGCGCGATATTGGTTGCCGCCGAGCGCAGTTCGGCATGTTCGTCGGCGGTGAGCAGGTCTATCGTGTCGGGGGTGGCCTCGGCGTCGAGCCGCGGCAGGGTGCGCAGCACGGTGACCAGGCGGGCGCCGAGATCGGCGGGGTCGAGGTGGCCGAGCAGGGCCGGGATCGCCTCGACGAGGACGAGCAGGTCGCCCTCGCTCAGGTGCGAGACCACGGTGAGCGGGTAGTGGGCGAGGCTTTCCATCTCGATCGGCCGGAACCGCGCGCCGTCGGGGGCGGTGACCGTCTGGATGGCGTCGTCGATCGGGGCGTTCTCGAAGACGAACAGGGTGTCGAACAGGGCGCCGTGCCCGGCCGCGCGCTGCAGGGTGGACAGGCTGAGGTAGCCGATGTCACGCATCGCGGACGAATCACGCTGCAGGCGTGCGCATTGCGCGACGACCGGCTCGGCGGGGTCGAGCCGGTGCACGACGGGCACGGTATTGATGAACAGGCCGACCATGCCCTCGACGCCGGCGAGCTTCTCGGGGCGGCCGGAGATGGTGGTGCCGTAGACGACGTCGCGCCGGTCGGTGATCCGGCCGAGCAGCAGCGTCCAGGCGAACTGGACGGCGGTATTGAGCGTCATGCCGTTGGCGCGCGCCCATCGCTGCAACTGCTCGGTCTCGGTGGCGGACAGGCGAAGTCGCGTGGTCTGCGGCACCGCGGAACCGCGATCGCCGGTGCCGTCGGCGAGTACCAAAGGCGCGCTGACCTGCTGGAGGTAGTCGGCCCAGCGGCGGGCGGCGGCGTCGTGGTCCTGGGCGCCGAGCCAGCCGATGTAGTCGCGGTAGGGGCGCGGGGCCGGCAGGCCGTCGAGGCTGCCGCCCGCGCGGTAGACGGCGAGGAGTTCGGTGAAGAACACCGCGACCGCCCAGCCGTCCATCAGGATGTGGTGGGCGGTGAGGATCATCCGCTTGCGCGGTGCGGGCGCGTCGGTGACGTTCAGCAGCAGCACCCGCAGCGCGGGGCCGCGGCTGAGCACGAACGGCACCCGGCGCTCGGATTCGGCGATCGCGTCGAATTCCGTTGTCCGCGCGTCACGCTCGGCCCAGGGCAGTTCGGCACGGGACGGGATGATCTGCACGGGCTTGGGCACATCGGTGTCCCAGAACGCGGCGCGCAGATTCGGATGCCGGTCGAGCATCGCCTGAGCGCTGCGCCGCAGCAGGTCGGTGTCGAGCGGGCCGTCGATGTCGACCACGAATTGCATCGTGTACAGGTCGATCTCGGTCCCGGTCAGCCGCGACAGGGAGAACAGCCCCTCCTGCAGCGGGCTCAGCGCGAGTACGTCTTCGATCTGCGGCGCACTCATGCTGCGTCCTCTCCTAGCTGATTGATCGTGCTGTGCGGAAGCCACAGCCGCCGGTCGGCCGCGCATCGGGCGCGGCTGGTGCCGAAATCCGCGCGCCGCTCCACGCTCGATGCCGTGTTGTCGAATGGCATCGAGCATTGGTGCGTGCGCGCCGAACTGCTCATCCCTGGGCGGACCAGGCTGCCGTCAACGCGGACAACGCATCGGCTTCCAGACCCGAGGCGCTCATCGGCGCATGCGAGACCTGTTCGGGCTCTTCGGCTTGTGCCTGCTCCGAGGAACCGGCGGCGTCCACCGCGGCGGCGAGTTCGGTGATCGTGGCGCACTCGAACACCAGCTGCGGGGTCAGCGCCAGGCCGAGTTCCACGGCGCGGGCCGACCACTGGATGGAGATGACGCTGTCGCCGCCGAGGCCGAAGAAGTTGTCCTCACCGGTGACGTCGTCGATCTCGAGCAGCTCCTCGATCAGCGTGATCAGGGTGCGCTCGGTATCGGAGCCCGCCACCGCATCGGTGGCGACGGCGGTCGCGGTGACCGGCGCCGGGGCGGCGAGGAGTCGCTCGAGGTCCGCCGCGGGCAGTACCCGCAGGTCGGCGACCGGCAGGTCCGGGGTCTCGGCGAAGGCGCGCAGGGTGGCTGCCAGCGCGTCGGCGATGAGTGCCGCGGTGGCCGGATCGTAGAGATCGGCGTTGACGACGACCCGCACGTCCATGCCGCCGTCGGCGGTCACGTTCAGGCTCAGGTTCAGGTCGAGGAACGAGACGTCGAAGTCGGCGGGCAGCACCGTGACCGTCGACGCGCCCGAGGTCGCGAACGGCAGTGTTGTGGGTGCCCAGTCGGCGCCGCGGAAGTGGATCATGCTCTGGAACAGAGGGTTCCGTGAGCGGGAGCGGCGCGGGTTGAGCGCCTCGACGAGGCGTTCGACCGGCAGTTCCTGGTGCGCGTTGGCGTCGAGCACGACATTGCGGGCACCGATCACGGTGTCGCGCAAGGTCGGTGCGCCCGACAGGTCGTTGCGCAGGACCACCATGTTGGCGAACAGGCCGATCAGGTTCGTCGTCGCCGAATCGGTGCGGGCCGCCACCGGGGTGCCGAGGGTGATGTCGGTGCCGCCGCCGAGGGTGTGCAGCAGCGTGGCGACCGCGGCCTGGCAGACCATGAATTCGGTGGCGCCGCTGCGCATCGCGAGCGATTCGAGACCGGACCGCACGGTGGCGGGGAGCGCGAAGGTGACCACCTCGCCGCGCTTGCCGAGCACCGGCGGACGCGGACGGTCGTGGGCGACCGCGATCTCCTCGGGCACACCGGCCAGCGCCGAGCGCCAGAATTCGATCTGGGTCTGCGCGAACTCGCTCGGCTCGGCCTGGTCGAACAGCTCACGCTGCCACAGGGCGTAGTCGGCGAACTGGATCGGCAGCGGACTCCAGCCCGGCGCGTCACCCTGCTCGCTGCGCGCCCGGTAGGCGACGGTGAGGTCGTCGAGCAGCACGCCGAAGGACGCGTGGTCGGCGACGATGTGGTGCACGAGCAGCGACAGCACATGGGTGTCCGCGTCGAGCACCAGCAGTTCGGCGCGGATCAGCGGCTCGCCGTCGAGGGTGAAGGCGTAGTCGGCGATGGCCGCCAGTTCCGCGGTGAGCTCGCCGGGAGCGATCTCCCTGATAGGCAGCGGTACCGCGGTGGCGGGGTGCACGACCTGGTAGGGAACGCCGTCGTGTTCGGGGAACGTGGTGCGCAGGGACTCGTGCCGGGCGACGACATCATCGAGTGCCGAACGCAGTGCGGCGATGTCGAGCGCACCGTCGAAACGCAGGGCCAGCGGCAGATTGCCGACCGAGCCGGCGCCTTCCATGCGGTACTGGAACCACATGGCCAGCTGCGAGTACGACAGCGGAATCCGCTCGCCGCGCGCGCGTCCGCCGATCACGGGGCGGCTCGACGGTGCGGCGACACCGGAGATGTCCGCCGACTCGCCGTCAGCGCCCGCCGAGCCGGAACCGGAGCCGACGCTCGGGTCCGCGGCGGGTTCGTCGTCGACATCGGAGTCGACAGCATCGAGGTCGATGTCGAACTCGGCCAGGAAGCGGGCGACCAGGTTGGCGGCCAGTGCCGCCGGGGTCGGGCTGTCGAAGACGACGCGAACGTCCAGCTCGACGCCGAACTCGGCCCGCACCTGGGCGACCAGACGCGCGGCCAGCAGCGAGTGCCCGCCGAGTTCGAAGAACGAGTCCTCCGCACCGACCTCGTCGAGGTTGAACAGGGCGCCGAACAGGGCGCACACCTTGCGCTCGGTAGCCGTCGCCGGAGCGCGGTGGGTGCGCACGACCGCGGGGGTCGCCGCGGGCAGCGCGCGCTTGTCGAGCTTGCCGTTGACGGTCAGCGGGATCTCGGGGATCACCGCGAACCCGCTGGGCACCATGAACTCCGGCAGCGCGCCGGCGGCGAAGGCGTGCACCTGTTCGAGGTCGACGGTGCCTTCGGCGGGCACCACGTAGGCGGCCAGCATGGCGCCGATGGCGGGATCCTCGGTCACCACGACGACGCAGTGCGCGACGGCGGGATGCGCGGCGATCGCGGCCTCGACCTCGCCGAGCTCGATGCGGAAACCGCGCACCTTCACCTGCTCGTCGGCGCGGCCGACGAAGTCGAGCTCACCGAAGCTGTTGCGGCGCACCAGGTCACCGGAGCGGTAGAGGCGGGCGCCCGGGGTGAACGGGTCGGCGACGAAGCGCTGCGCGCTCAGTGCAGGGCGGTCCAGGTAGCCGCGGGCCAGCTGATCGCCGCCCAGGTACAGCTCGCCGACGACACCATCCGGCACCAGCTGCAGCGCCTCGTCCAGGACATAGGTGTAGACGTTGCGGTTGGGGATGCCGATCGGCACCACACCGGTGCCCTGCGGGCCCTCGACCGGCATGTGCGTCGAGCAGACCACGGCCTCGGTCGGGCCGTAGTGGTTGCGCAGTTCGGCCTCGAGTGTGTTGGCGAACCGGTCGGCGACCTCGCCGGGCAGCGCCTCGCCGCCGACGGGAACCTGACGCAGCGAACGCCATTCGCTCACCTCGGGCAGCAGCAGGAAGGTGCTGAGCATCGACGGCACCATGTGCAGCACCGTCACCTGGCGGCGGGTGATGAGGTCGGCGACGTAGCGGATATCGCGGAAAGCGTTGGGCTTGGGCACGATCAGCTGCGCGCCGACCGTGAGCGTGATGGCGATGTCGACCAGCGAGGCGTCGAAACTCACCGACGAGGACTGCATCAGCCGGTCCTCGGCGGTCATGTTCCAGTCGGCGGTGAAGCAGACGATGTGTTCGGCGATCGCCGAGTGCGGCACCGGAACACCCTTGGGCTTGCCGGTGGAGCCGGAGGTGTAGATGACGTAGGCGAGGTTCGCGGGCAGCAGGGGGCGCAGCCGGTCCGCGTCCGTCGGCGCGGTCGCGGGCAGCTCGGCCGCCGTCGACTCCGCGGCCGCCAATTCCACTGCGCCGAGCAGTAATCGGGGGTTCGCGTCCTCGACCAGGTACTCGATCCGGTCCTCGGGGTAGGCCGGGTCGATCGGCAGGTACGCGCCGCCCGCCTTCAGCACCGCGAGCACGGCGACGATGAACTCCACCGAGGTGCCGAGGCGCAGGCCGACGATGTCCTCGGCGCCGATGCCCTGGCCGATCAGCCAGTGCGCCAACCGGTTCGCGCGCGCGTGCAGGGCGCCGTAGCTGAGCTCGATGTCGTCGGAGGCCAGCGCGATCGCGTCGGGGGTGGCGGCAGCGGCGGCCTCGAGCAGGGCGACGAGGGTGGTCGCGGGCTGATCGACGAGCACGCCGTGCGAGCGCTCCAGCAGCGCGGCGCGGTCGGCGGCGCCGAGCATGTCGAGGTCGCCGAGCCTGCGCCGCGGGTCGCGCAGCGCGGCGTCGAGAAGCTGGCCGAAGTGCACCAGCAGCTGGTCGACGATGGCTTCGGTGAGCACATCGGTCTGGTATTCGGCTTCCACCACCGCGGTGCCGTCGTCCTCGAGGACGATGGCAAGGGCCAGCGGCACCTGCGCGCTCGCGGCGCCGAGGTCGAGTTGGGCGGAGGTGACGCCGTCGATGGCGAAGCCGTCGGCGCTCTTGCGGACGCTGAAGCCGAGCCGGACCAGCTGGTCCATGCCGTCGCGACCGGCGACGCGGTCCGGGTTGGCTTCGCGCACAACACGATCGATGCCGACGCCGCGTCGCGCGAAGGCGCCCGCGCAGGTATCGCGCACGGCGGCGACGAGGTGGGCGAAGTCGTCGCGCGCGCCGAGGGCAGCACGCAGCAGCAGGGTGTTGCCGAAGTAGCCGATGAGCTGTTCGGTGCCAGCGGGGCGGTCGGTGACCGGGATGGAGACGAGGAAGTCCTCGGCGGCGGTGTAGCGGTGCACGAGGGCGTCGAAACCGGCCAGCAGCACCATGAACGGGGTCGCGGCCTGTTCGCGCGCGAACTGCTCGGTGCGGGTGACGAGGTCGGCGGGGAGGCGGTGGGTGCGGCGCTGGGCGTTGCGGCCGGGGTTGGCGGCGGCGGAACCGGGCAGCTCGAGTGGTTCGGGCAGCGGGCGCAGAGCATCGCGCCAGTAGGCGACGTCGGCGTCGGCGGGTTCGGCGGTGGGCGCGATCGCCGCGAACTGCACGGTGCCGGACTCGCCGTCTCCCCGCACGGCACCCGCACGGCGATAGGCGGCGTTGAGCTCGGCGAAGAACACGGCCCAGGAGTCGTCGTCCCAGCAGATGTGGTGGATGGCGAACAGCACCACGTGCTCGTCGGCGCCGGTGCGGATCAGAGTGGCGCGCAGCGGCAGTTCGGTGCCAAGGGCGAAGGGGCGGCCGAACTCGCGCCGGGCCAGCACCTCCACCCGCAGGTCACGACCGGATTCGGCGAGATCGGTCAGGTCGTGGGTCTGCCACTCGGCGCGCGCGTCGTCGGTGAACACCTGGAACGGCTCACCGTCGGCATCGGCGCCGTAGGTGCTGCGCAGGATGTCGTGGCGAGCCACCACCGCGTCGAAGGCGGCGTGCAGCCGGTCGGCGTCGAGCGAGCCGGTGAGCCGGTAGGCGACGCAGATGGTGAGGGCGGTGTCCTCGGCGTCGCGGGTCTGCAGGAACCACATGCGGCGCTGGCCGGGCGTGAGCGGGCGCCGCTCGCCCGCCGCGATCCGCGGCACGGCGACAGGTTCGGAGGTGGCGGCGGCCATGCCGCTCGCGCGCAGTTTCTGCTGCAGCAGCAGCTTGCGACGCTCCGCGACGGACAGGGTGGCTTCGGTGTCTGACATATTCTTTCGGCCCCTAGCCCTGGTTGGTGTTCTGTGCCATCAGCAGCACGACATCGTCGAGCGACGCGCCGCCGAGAATCGCCGCGACCGGCAGATCGCGATCCAGTTCCGCCTTGACCCGCTTGCGGAAGTCCAAGGCCTGCAACGAGTCGAGGCCGAGGGCGACCAACGGCATGGTGGCGTCGATGGATTCGGCGCTGTCGCCGCCGATCACCTTGAGCAGTTCGGTGCGCATGCGCAGGTCGAGCGGGGTGCTGTCGGCCGGCGCGCTCGCCGGTGCCACGCTCACGGTCGGCGCGGCGTCGGCAGTGGACTGCGGACGCGCGACGCCGGTGGCCTCGGCGGCCGAACTCACCTGCCGCACAGGCGCACTGGACTCCAGGCCGGTGAGCACGCTGTCCTGGCCGAAGGCGCCGAGCACCTCGCGCAGGAAGTCCCAGTCGGCCGCGATGATCATGCCGTCGCGGACGGGCTCGGCGAGCCCGGCTTCGATCGCGTCGGCCGGAACCATCGGGTACACCCCGGCCTCTTCCACGCGGGCGAAACCGGCGTCGTCGAGCGGACCGGCCACGCTCCACAGGCCCCACTGCAGGCTGGCCGCGGCGATGCCACGGGCGCGCAGCCTGCGGGCGGCGACGTCGAGCATGCGGTTGGTCACCGCGTACAGGATCTGGCCGCGGCCACCCAGGGTGGCCGCCATGGACGAGCACAGCAGGACGCGCGCGTCGCCTGCCAGCGGTGCGGCGTCGACGAGGTTGTCCAGGCCGCGCAGTTTGGCGCTGGCGGCGGTGTGGACGTCGGCGGCGGTGATCTGGTCGAGTTCGGCGTCGACGTAGTTGACGGCGGCGTGGATCACCAGGTCGACCGGGCGATCGGCGATCTCGGCGCCGAAGGCGGCGGCCGCACCGGCATCGCTGACGTCGCACGCCCGCACCACGATCTCGGTGCTGCCGAGACCACGCAGGCGAGTCAGTTCGCCTGCCAGCGCCTCGGTTTCGCCGCTGCGGCTGAGCAGGGTGACACGACCGGCGCCGGTCCGCGCCAGGTGGTCGGTGAAGCGCAGGCCCAGCTGGCCGGTGCCGCCGACGATGACCACATGATCGAGATCGGTTCCCAGCGCACCCGTTTCGACGACGGTATCCGGAACCAGGCGCTTCACGAACACCTTGCCCGACCGCAGCGCCAGCTCGGCCTCGCCCGTGGAGTGCACGGCGCCGACGATCTTGGCGGCCTGCGCGGACGCGGGTTCGTCCGCGGCGAGATCGAGATGCCGGAACAGGACGCCGGGGTGTTCGATTCCGACGCTGCGGAATCCGGCGGTGACGCCCGACTGGAACAGTCCGGGGATCGGATCGCCGTCGTGCACGGTCTCGCCGCCGACGGTCAGCAGCCAGCACTCGCCGCCGGGGCGGAGCGCGGATAGCGCGGGGGCCCAGGCGCGTTCGGCGAAGAACTCCGTGAGCGCGTCGATCGCACCGGCGCTGTCGTCGGCGGCGGTCGGCGGGAGCAAGATGATCACGGTGTCGGCAGCGGGCTCGTCGGTAGCCGAATGGCCACCCGGGGGTGTGCCGTCGAACGCTGCCCGGCCGTTCGCTAGAGCACTCGGCGCACTCGCGCCGTTGGCCTGCGCAGCCGGCGCGCTCGCGCTATTCGCCTGCGTACCCGGCACGAGAACGCGCGCGTCGGCGCCGTGGCGGTCGGCAGCGGTGACCAGCGCGGCGGCCAGCTCGGCGCAGTCGCCCGTCGGGTCGACGAGGAGCAGGCTGCGCGGTGCGGTGAGCGACCGGCGCTGCAGCGGGGTCCACTGTTCCACCAGCCGTTGCGGTTTCGGCGTGGTGACCACGAGTTCGGCCGGAGTCTCGTGTGCGCCGAGCGGCGCCCAGAGCCGCTTGGGTGCGGTGATCGTGTGCGGGAAGTCGCGCAGCGGGAGGCTGACGGAGTCGTCGACACGCAATGCGTCCCAGCGGTAGTCGGCGTCGAGGACGGCGACCTGGGCCAGGTTGCGGGTGAACTCCGAGAGTCCGTCCGCGGTGCGCAGCGAGGTGCCGAGCACGCGGAAATCGCGCGGAGGCAGGCCGGGACGGTTCGGGACCAGACTCAAATTCTCCTGCAGGGCCAGTTGCAGCACCGGATGCTCGGCGACCTCGATCATCAGGTCGACGCCGTCACTGCCCGCGCTGATCACGGCGCGGTCGAACCGGACGCGGTTGCGCAGGTTCCAGAACCAGTACTCCTCCTGCTTGAGATCGGGCGTGATCATTTCGCCCAGTGTCGCGCCATAGCAGGGGATCTCGGACGCGGCGAAGTTCGGGGTGCTCATCTCGTCACCGAGGAAGCCTTCGAAATCGGTCCGCACCTCGGCGACGATGGAGGTGTGCGCGGGGAAGGCGACCCGGATCTCCCTGGCGAACTGGCCGCGCTCGGTGGCCGCGGCCACCAGCTCGACGACGGCGCCGCGCTCACCGGAGATGGCGATGATGTGCGGCGAGTTGACGACCGCGAGCTCGGCCCATCCCGAGTTCCGCGCCATCAGCGCTTCCACACTCTCGCGGTCCATCCCGAAGACCGCCATCGAATAGCCGCGCGGGGACAGCCGGTCCGCGAGCACGGCGCGATGCGTCACCGCGAGCACCGAATCACGCAGTGTCATCACGCCGGACACCGCGCCCGCGGCGAGCTCGCCCTGGCTGTGGCCGATGGTCGCGTGCGGTTGCACACCCGCCGCCCGCCACACCGCGGCCAGGCCCGTCATGTGGAACATCAACGCGGGCTGCACTTCCCACACCGTGTCCTCGTACTGCCCCTCGTGGCCGAGCAGATAGTGCAGCGGCTTGGAGTGCCCGAACCGTTCGGCGTGGATGGCGGCGCACTCGTCGACGACGGCGCGGTAGGCGGCCGACAGCTCGTAGAACACCGCGCCCATGCCGGGGCGCTGACTGCCCTGACCGGGGAAGACGAAGCCGATGCGGCGGGCGCTGGCGGGAGTGTCGCCCCGGACCACCGACGGGTGGTCGGTGTCGGTGGCGATCGCGTCGAGCGCGGCCAGCAGGTCGGTGCGCGCCGCGGCGGCGTCGGCCGTCGACGGCGGTGCCAGCACCAGGGCGCGACGGCGACGGGCCACCCGGGTGCGGAACAGCGTGTCCGCCAGGCGTTCCGGAGTCACCTCGGGACGGGACTCGACGTAGCCGCGCAGGGCGGCGGCTTCGGCCCGCAGCCCGTCGACGCTGTCGGACGACAGCAGGACGGGAACGGAGCCGTCGGGCAGACGGTACTCAGCCATGGTTGGTCTCCTCCAGCACCGGCAGGCCGACGATGGCGTGCGCATTGGTTCCCGCGACACCGAACGAGGACACCGCGGCATAGCGCAGGCCGTCCGCGCGCGGCGCCCAGTCGGTGAGTTCGGCGGCGAGCCGCAGACTGGTCGCGTCCCAGTCGATATCGGTGGTCGGGGCGTCGGCCCACAGGCTCGGCGCGATCACGCCGTTGGCGCCGCACAGCAGCACCTTGATCAGCCCGAGCATGCCCGAGGCGGCCTGGGCGTGGCCCGCGTTGGACTTCACCGAGCCGAGCAGCGGTCCGTCGTCGCCGCGCTCCGGGGCGCCGTAAGTGGCTGCCAGCGCGGTCAATTCGAGCGGATCACCGACGGCGGTGCCGGTGCCGTGGCCTTCGATCAGGCCGATGTCGTTCGCGCTGATCCCGGCCGCGGCGACGGTGGCCTCGATGAGCCGCTGCTGGGCCGTCGCGCTGGGGACCGCGATCGGCGCGCCCGCGCCGTTGTGGTTGACCCGCGAACCGAGCAGCTGTCCGTAGATGCGGTGCCCGAGCGCCTTGGCCCGCGATTCCCGTTCCAGCACAATGACACCCGCGCCTTCGCCCCACAGGGTTCCGGTCGGGTCGGCGGCGTAGGAACGGCAGTGGCCGTCGGTGGCCAGGGCGTTGTTCTTGGAGAACTCGTAGAACGCGCCGGGCGAGCCCATCACGCACACGCCGCCCGCCAGCGCCCAGTCGCATTCGCCCGCACGGATCGCCGAGGCGGCCTGGTGCACGGCGGTCAGCGACGAAGCGCACGCGGTGTCCACGCTGATCGACGGCCCGACCAGGCCGAGCCCGTGCGAGATGCGGCCCGCGACCGCGCCGAGCGCGGTGCCGGTGGCCCGGTAGCCGCTGTACTCGTTGACGCCCCCGACCCGGGGTCCGTACTCGACCGTCGAGACGCCCATCCACACACCGGCCGAATCACCGTCGAGCGCACCGGGATTGATGCCCGCGTGCTCGAGCGCGCGCCACGCCACCCGCATGGCCACCCGCTGCTGCGGGTCCATGGCGACCGCTTCGCGCGGGGTGATGCCGAAGAACTGGGCGTCGAACTCGGTGGCGCCGTCGAGGAAGCCGCCCGCGTCGCGCACCGGGGCCCAGCCGTCGAGCCTGCCGAGGGCGAACAGCTCGTCGAGCGGCCATTCGCGATCGCGCGGGAACGGGCCGATCAGCTCACGGCCGGTGGCCAGCGCCGACCAGAACCCGGGCAGGGTGTCGATGCCGCCGGGCGCCTCGACGCCCATGCCGACGATGACGATGGGATCGGTCACGGCGCTCATCGGGCCAGCGCCTGACCGGCGAGTACCTCGGCGATGCCGTCGATGTTCTCGTCGATGTAGAAGTGGCCACCCGCGAACAGGTTCACCTCGATCTCGGCGCTGGTGCTGGTCTCCCAGGCGTAGAGGTCACGCGGGCCGACGAACGGATCGTCGTCGCCGCCGAGGACAAGCAGGGGCGCGGCGACCTGGACGTCGGTGCCGCAGGAGTAGGCATCGAAGGCGCGGTAGTCGGCCTTGAGGACCGGCAGAGCCATCCGCATGACCTCGCGGCTGGCCATCACGTCGGCGCCGGTGCCGTTGAGGGCGGCCATGTGGTCGAGCAATTCCTCGTCCTCGGTGGGATGTCCGGGGAGCTCGGCGATCCGGTGCGGCGCGGCCGCCGCGGAGACCACCAGCAAACGAACGGACAACCCGGCGGCCTCGGCCAGCCGGACGAATTCGAAGGCGGCGACGGAACCCATGCTGTGGCCGAAGACGGTCAGCGGAGCGCCGGTGTCGTGGGCGGAGTCACGGAAGGCCGCGAAAGCGCCTGCGGCCAGCTCGGGCAGGGTCTCGGCGGCGGCCTCACGCGCCCGGTCCTGACGGCCGGGGTACTGCATGATGACGGTGTCGAAATCCTGGCCCATACGCTTGGCGAACACCCGATAGGCCGATGCGCCGGCGCCCGCGTGCGGGAAGACGATCAGCGGCGGTAGGGAATCGGTCCGGGGGGCCTGGAATTGCCTGATCCAGCCGAGTTCTCTTGCCATGTCGCTCTCCCTAACCGGCCGCGCAGGGGTCGCGCCGCCGTTTCACACTGTCCAACTCCGTGCCGAGGCACGGACCGGCCCGACACAGTCGTCCGGGACCGGGGCGAATCCTGTTGCACCCGAGACCGACCCGGTTCGGCCATGGACTGGCAACCACCGGGCGATCGGTCGGGCAACAGTAACACCAAGGCATTAGTATAGGCTAGCCTTACCCATCGAGGTGACCAAGATTACGATTGAACGGAGCACCTAGCAGATGAACCCCGCCGGGACTTCCTACGCGCTACCCCGCGAGCAGACCGATCTGCCCGCCGAGGTGGCCGCCGCACCGGCACCGGAGTTGCCCGTCTTCGCGGCGCCCTTCGCCCTGCGCGTAGCCGACCCGGACGGCACCGATCCCGAACTGCTCGCCGAGTGGATGGCCCGCCCGCACCTGCTCGAGTCGTGGGAGCAGGACTGGGACGCCGATCGCCGCCGCGCCGATTTCCAGGCACAGCTGGCCGGAACCTATTCCCGCCCGTGCATTCTCAGCCTCGATTTCGCGGTGCTCGGTCAGCCGGAACTCGGCACCCGCGACATCGCCTACCTCGAGTTCTACCGCGCCGCCAAGGACGAGATCGGCCGCCTCTACGACTCGGCGCCCGGTGACATCGGCTTCCACATCGCCACCGCCGACCCGGCCGTGATCGGCAAGGGCATCATGACCGGCTGGATCGCCACGATGGTCACCGCGGTCTTCGCCGCGAACTCCGAATGCCGCCGCGTCATGGGCGATCCCGACCACCGCAACCAGGCCATCTGCCGCAGCCTCACCAAGGCGGGCTTCCACCGGGTCGACGAATTCGACGTGCGCCACGACCGCCGCATCGCGCTCTACGCGGCGCCGCGCACCCCCGACGACATGCCGGTCGCCCGCGTCTGAGCCGACGACGACAACAGCCCCGCGCCTTCCGGCGCGGGGCTGTTCTTCGTTCGGTACCTCAGCGCGCGGCGAAGTGACTCGCGCCGGCACGCGCCCTGGCGGGCTCGGTGCGCAGCACGCGGTCCGAGAGTTCGCCGAGGCAGCTGAGATTGGGGAACCCGGGGCCCTGGGCCATCGCGGCCATGTTCGGCAGGAACAGCTTGCCCGCCAGTCCGGTGACGGCCAGGTCGTAGCCGATCGCGGACTCGATGCGCTGCTGGGTCAGTGGGCCGCCCACGGCGAGCTCGAGCAGGTCGGCGGTCTGCTGGTCGAACATGTCGAGGAACCACAGCGGCTGACCGCCGGTGGCGTCGACGACCAGGTCGAAGTTGTGCACCTGGTCGGCGCGCAGCTCATTGGTCAGGGTCAGCGACAACGACTCGCCATGCGGCGCGATCTTGGTGACCCGGCCCTGTAGATGGTGCACCCGGTTGTCGCCGAGCAGGCTTTCCTGCACGCGCACCGAGAACACGCCGCGGTCGGTGCGCCGGATGACGTCGCGGCGTTCCTGGATGCTCAACGCGTTCCACTTCACCGGGTCGCTGAACAGCGAGTTCTCGAAGAAGCTCTCGCCGCGGGTGTAGAGCGTCGCCATCGGCGAGATCACCGAGATGGTGAGCATCTCGTGGCGGACCAGTTCGTCCAGCGCCGAGCCCGCGGTCTCGCCGCCGCCGATCACCGCGGCGCGGGAGGCGGCCGGGAGGCTGCGCTTGCCCGCGAGGTCCCAGAATTCGGCGATGCTGAGCACGCGCGGGTGTTCGGCGAGCGCGCGGCTGCTGCGGCCGGGGCCGGTGATCATCAGGCCGTCGGCGGTGAGCTCGGTGCGGTTGCCGTCGGCGTCGACGACGCCGACCTGCCACTGGTCACCGACGGCGTTGCCGCCGTGGCGAATCTGCTCGACCCGGCCGAGCACGAGCTCGAGGTCGATGGACTTGGCGACCCACTGCAGGTACTTGGCCCACACGTGATGCTGCGGGCTGGGCCTGCCGCGGTCGATCCACTCGGCGTAGGTGCCGTGCTCGATCAGGAACGAGGTCCAGCTGAACGCGGACATCGCCTGGTCGATGTCGCGGTTGCGCCCGCGCGCCCAGGTGGAGTGATACGGGAAGCCGATGTCCTTTTCGGGGCTGGTACCGAGCCGGTGCTGGCCGTCGGTCCAGCCGCCGCTGGGCAGCCAGTTGCCGCCGACCGCGTGCGACTCGACGACGACAACGCGCGGCGCGGGCAGGCCGAGCGTGCGCAGGACGTGCGATTTCGCTGCCACCGCAAGGGCTTTCGGCCCCGCTCCGACTACCAGGAGGGTTTCCACCGGTTCGTTCTCCACTCTCTCACGCATATCGCGCCGGGATCGTCCACAGGGCGATTGCCCGAACACGATCCCCATATTTGCATAGGCTTACCTTAGCTGGCCAGTGAGGCCCGGGGTGTCCATGCAGACAAACAAGTGACCTTAGGCTAACCTAACGGCATGGGTAAGGGATTGAACGGCCTGATTACCAAGGCCTGGGGCGGCGCCGACTACAAGCTGACGGTGACATCCAACGAGCAGATCACCGACAAGTTCGTGCGGATCGGCTTCACCATGGGTGGTCTGCTCGCCGACCACCCGGTGCACCCCACCCAGTGGGTCCGCCTGTGGATTCCGGACGCCGAGAGCGACAAGCTGCACCACCGCGGCTACACCCTCGTCGACCCGAACCCGGAGGCCGACACAGCCAGCATCGACTTCGCGCTGCACAACGGCCCGGCCGCCGACTGGGCGCTGCGCGCCGAGCCGGGCGACCTCCTCGACGTCACCGTGCTCGGCTCGGACTTCCAGCTGCCGGAACAGAATCCCAGCGAGTACGTCGTCTTCGGCGACACCGCCTCGCTGCCCGCCATCAACTCGCTGCTCGACGCCATCGGCGATACCCCGGCCCGGGTGTGGCTGGAATGGCAGTACGAGTCCGACCAGACCATCCCGGTGCGCAACAAGCCGCACCACCAGCTCACCTGGCTGCAGCGCGTCGATGACGGCCGCCTGATGCGCGAGGCCGCGCAGGAGATGAACTGCGCCGCGGACGCGTTCGCGTGGGTCGCCTGCTGCGGGCAGACCACCCGCTCGATCGTGAAGACCCTCAAGGGCCAGCACGCGCTGCCCAAGACCGCGGTCAAGTCGCAGGCTTACTGGAAGTAAGGCCGGGAGTCATCCCCCAGGCTGACGGCGATCGGTCCTCACGGCTGATGCGGGCGTAGTCGATACTGCGGCAAGCTGATCGGGCAAGTCGGGAACTCCCGAGCCGATCAGGTCGAATCGAGCGCCCGTGTCTGTCATCGATGCCGTATTGCTGGTTTCCACCGTGGCGCTCGCGATCGCGCTGGTCGCGGCGCCCCGGATCGGCAGGCGGGTGGCGCCGTTCGCCCTGCCGGTGCTGATCATCGGCAGTCTGCTGCTGTGGGTACTCGAAGGCTATCGGCACTGGTGGCCGCTGTACCTGCTGATCGTGGCGATGTTCGCGTTCGTGGTGACCGATGCGGCCGGGACCCGCCGCCGGGTGTGGTTCCGCGCCGGGATCGGCGTGCTCGCCGTGGTGTCGATCCTGCCGTGGGCGGTTCCGCCCTCCCCGGAACTGCCTGAACCCACCGGCCCCTACGCGGTCGGGTCGGAGATCTTCCGGTGGGTCGACGAGCAGCGGCCCGAACCGGCGACCGCGGCCGACGATCGGCGCAATGTCGTTGTCCAGGCGTGGTATCCGACCGAGATCGAGTCCGGACGGCAGTGGGTGTATCTCGACGGGCGCGACCAGCTGCCGTCGCGAGTATCCGGGATTCCGGGGTTCTTGCTGTCGGATGTCAGCATCGACACCAACGCGACGGCCGATGTTCCGGTGTCACCGGCCAGGGACCGCTGGCCAGTGGTGCTGTTCTCCCCCGGCTATGGTGCGCCGCGCGCCTTCTACTCCGGACTGATCGCCGACCTCGCCAGCCGCGGTTTCATCGTCCTCGCCGTCGACCATCCCTACGAATCGGCCGTGACCGAGCTCGCCGACGGCACCATCGCCACGACCGTCGAGAACATCGCCGCCGACGACCCCGACGCCATCCGATTCATGACCGAACGCGTCGAAACCCGCACTGCCGACCTGCGATTCGTCCTCGACCAGCTGGCTCGCCCGGAAATCCTCGGCCCCATCGAGAACAGGGTCGACCCCGCGCATCTCACGGTGATCGGCCATTCCCTCGGCGGCGCCGCCGCACTGGCTGCCCTGTCGGCCGACCAACGGTTCACCGCCGCGGCGAATCTCGACGGCACCCTCTACGGCGACCTTCCCGAGCGCGCGCTGAACCGGCCGGTCCTGTTGCTGGAGAGCGATCATGCCGAGACCGGCCACTCCCAGCGCTACCTCGACGGTAACCGCGGTCTCCTGGAACGGTTGCAGGCGAACGGTTTCCGGTACGAGTTCAGCGAGGCCGACCACTACAGCTTCACCGATGTCCCCCAATTCCTCGCCGCCCCGGTGCGTTTCGTGGTCACCAGGATGATCGGCGGGTCCAGGGGCGCGGCGAATACCCAACGCGCCACCAACGACATTCTGACGCCGTTCCTGCTGGGCAGACACGGCGAGGTCGACGCCGCCGCGACCGGCCATGCCGGGGTGACGGGCGGCCCGGTGCGCCGGTAGCGAGGCGGGTGGCGCACGGGAGCGATTTCGGTCAAGGTGGACGGCGGAACGCAGTACGGAAACCACCACTCGCGAGGAGTACGCCCGTGTCCGTTCTCGATGAAAGCACACCCTTCGGTGCCACGGTCGCCAAGCGGCTGGCCGACGAGCACGTCATCTGGCTGACCACGATCGGCGCGGGCGATACCCCGCAGCCGAACCCCGTGTGGTTCCTGTGGCAGGAGGGAACCTTCCTGATCTATACCGAGTCGACGGCGAAGCGCCTGCGGCATCTCGCGCGTAACCCGCGGGTCTCGCTGAACTTCAACAGCACCGCCTCCGGTGGCGAGGTGGTCGTGTTCACCGGCACCGCCCGGATCGGCGAGGCGGTGAGCGAGGACGTGGTCGCCGACTATTCGCGCAAGTACACCCAGGGCTTCGCCGAGATCAAGATGTCGGAGGCCGAGTTCTACCAGACCTACTCGGTCACTATCCACATCACCCCGGATCGCCTGCGCGGCTTCTGAAACACGAAAGGTCCGCCTCGCCGTGCTGGCGAGCCGGACCATTCGTTGCGGGTCAGGCGGAGACGGTCTCGAGTCGCCAGCCGGTCGCGCGCTCGCGTTCGTTCCAGAACGCGGCGTAGCGGCCGTCCAGATCCAGCAGTTCCTGATGGGTGCCGCGTTCAGCGATGCGGCCCTGGTCCAGGAACAGGATCTGGTCGGCGTGGGCGATGGTCGAGAGCCGGTGCGCCACGACGAGAACCGTCTTGTCCCTGGTCAGTTCGTGGATGCCACGGACAACGACGGCCTCGCTGTGCGGGTCCAGCGCGCTGGTCGCCTCGTCGAGCAGGACGATCGGGGCGTCCTTGAGCAGGGCACGCGCGATCGACACGCGCTGGCGTTCACCGCCGGACAGCGACGCGCCGCCCTCACCGACCGCGGTGTCGAAACCGTCGGGCAGCCGGTCGACGATCTCGTCGACCCTGGCGGCGACGGCAGCGCGCTCGAGTTCGGCGTCGGTGGCGTCGGGCTTGCCGATGCGGATGTTGTCGGCGACCGAGCGGTTGAACAGGTAGACGTTCTGGAAGACCAGCGAGAGCTGGTCGAGCAGGGTGTCCGAAGGCTGTTCGCGCACATCGTGTTCGCCGACCGAGACCGCGCCGGAGTCCACGTCGTAGAAGCGGGCGGCCAGCCGCAGCAGGGTGGTCTTGCCGGCGCCGCTGGGTCCGACGATGGCGGTGGTGGTGCCCGCGGGGACGGTGAAGGTCAGGTCCGACAGCACGGGTTCGCCGGCGCGATAGCCGAAGCTGACCTCGTCGAAGACCACGGCGGGCGCACCGGGGGTCACCGGTTCGGTGGGCGTCGGCAGCGGCTTCTCGGCCAGCAGATCGGTGATCCGGTCGGCGGCCGCGGCGGCCGAACGCAGGGCGGCGCCCAGCTGAGCGGCCTGGTTCACCGGCTCGATGAAGCGCGAGCTCACCGCGATCAGCGCGATCGCCGCGGCGGCGGAGATCGAGCCGTCGGTCACCTGGACCACCGCGATGTAGGCCAGCACCAGGAACACCGCCTGCACGAACAGCGCGAAGACGATCAGACCTGGCACGGTCGCGACCATCATCTTCCGCACCGCCGAGCGCTGACCGACCAGCGCGGCGTCGAGTGCCTTGTTGCCGGCGCCGACCGCGCCGAACGCGCGCAGCACCGGCTGTGCCTGCGCGAATTCCACCACCCGCGAATCGGCTTCGGCCGCGGCGGTGTGCAGGCGCGCGTCGGCGCCGGTGTAGGCGCGGTTGGCGAGATTGTTGACCAGGTAGAGCACCGGCGCGGCGAGCAGCATGGCCAGCCCGATCCGCCAGTCGATGAACAGCATCCCGATCGCGACGACCAGCGGCACGATGATGCCGGTGAGCACCTTGGTGAGCAGGTAGGCGATCAGGCCCTGCATCTCGCGGACCTGCTCGACCATGACCCGCGAGAGCGGGCCCGCGTCGCGGTCCTCGAACCAGCCGAGCGGCAACGCGTTGAGCTGATCGCCGAGCCGGGTCTGCAGACCACGCTGCATGCCGAGACCGATCCGCAGGCCGATGACGGCCTGCAGGTAACCGAAGACGACCACACCGGCCACGGCCGCGGCCATGCCGAGCGCCCACAGCCAGGCGCCGCTCAGGTCGTCACCGAACAGCGCTTCCAGCACCGGAACCAGCAGCAGATACGCGATGGCCTGGCACAGCGCCTGCACCACGATGGCGGCGAGCAAGCGCGGGATCAGCGGAGCGAACTCCGCGGGAACGAGGCGGAAAACCTTGCGAATCATCGTGTTTCCTCCACCAGGGCGAGCGTGCCGAGCGCGGCCTCGTTGATCTCCCACAGCCGCTGATACAGCCCACCGGCGGTATGCAACTCGGCATGCGTGCCCTGCTCGACGAGCGTTCCGTTCTCCAGCACCAGGATTCGGTCGACGCCGGTGATGGTGTGCAGCCGGTGCGCGATCACCAGCACGGTGCGGCCCGCGACGAGCGCGGCCAGCGCGTCCTGGACCGCCGCCTCGGATTCGGGGTCGGCGAAGGCGGTGGCCTCGTCGAGGACGAGCACCGGGGTATCGGCCAGCAGCGCGCGAGCGATCGACAATCGCTGCGCCTCACCGCCGGACAGCGAGGCGTCGACGCCGATCTCGGAGTCGTAGCCGCGCGGCAGCGCCATGATCCGGTCGTGGATCTGGGCGGCCCTGCTCGCCCGTTCGATGGCGGCGTCGTCGGCGTCCGGGCGCGCGAGCACCAGGTTCTCCCGGATCGAGCCGCGGATCAGGCGCACATCCTGGAACACGAATCCGACGGTGCGGTAGAGATCCTCGCTGGTGAACTCGCGAATATCGCGGCCGTCGATGGTGATCCGGCCCGCGCCGACGTCGTAGAAGCGGGGCAGCAGTTTGGCCAGGGTCGACTTGCCGGAGCCGCTCGGGCCGACCAGTGCGGTGATGGTGCCGGGGTGCAGTTCGAGATCGACCCCGCGCAGTACGTCATGGCCGGTGCGGTAGGCGAATTCGACGCCGTCGAAGCGGACGACACCGGCTTGGCTCGCCGGGCCGGTGCTCGTCGTCGGCGCGGTATCCAGCTCCGGGGTCTGCTGCAGTTCGTGCAGGCGCAGCGCCGCGGCGCCACCGGCCCGCAGCGCCTGCGAACCGTAGCCGAGGCCGAGCAGCGAACTACCGATACCAAGGCCGACCAGCAGGAACGGCAGCAGATCCAGGGGGTTCAGCCAGTCGAGGCCGACGAAAGCCAGCCCGCCGACGACCATGATCAGCATGACGAAGACCGGCATGACCACGATGTCGGAGGCCGACTGCACGCGGATGATCGGCATCTTCATCCGATGCGCCGCCTGCACCTGACCGTCGACCGCGTTCTGGAACTCGGTGTGCGCCTTGCCCGCCTGACCGAACGCCCGCACGACCTGGATGCCGTCGACGAATTCGATGGTGGCCTCGGAGGTACGCCGTTCCCAGCGGGTGTAGACGGCGAGGCGATCGCGGCCGTCGCGATCCATGATCTTGCCGAACAGGATGAAGTAGGCGATCAGCGGGATCAGCAGCACCAGGGTGAGCCGCCAGTCGACGGTGAACAGGTAGCCGAGGGTGACCAGCGGAACCACCAGCGCGCCGACGAACTCCAGCCGGGCATGGGCCACGAGGTAGTGCAGTGCCTCCACGTCGTCGCGCAGATACGTCTTGACCTCGCCGGAGCTGCGTTCACCGAACCAGCCGAGCGGCACCCGGGTCAGTTTGTCCGCGAGCAGCCTGCGCAGGGTCAGCTGGTAGCCGGCGTCGACGGCGTGCGACCAGGTCAGCGCCACCGCCTGCAGCAGGGCGCGCACGATCAGCACCACCACCGCCGCGCCGAACAGCCACCACACCCGATCGGTGTCCACCGGGGTTTCCAGCAGTTCCCTGCAGGCGGCCACGATCAGCAGGAACGGCACGACGGTGCAGACCGAGGCGACGGCGACGAGCAGGCTCGCCATCGTCAGCATCCCCGACACCGGTGCCAGAATCTCCTTGCGCGCCTGCGCTTCCTGTTGTTTCTGCGCTTTCGCGGCCGCCTTGGGTGGCCGGTTGCCCGACTCCGCCCCCGGCGGCGGCGCTACCTGCACCGTCATCACTTCTCGCCCTCTCGACCTGTCCACGGCAATCATGCCAAGGGTAGGTTAGCCTAAGTTGAGCGGTCGTGGCCGACCGGGGAAGCTTGTGTGAACTGCCAGTCAACCCCCTCGGCAATTCGACATTCCGGGCGTAATTTCCTCCCTACCTCTAAATCTTTGAGCGCGGCGGGAGAGCGAAAATGTTTGTCACGTCAATAATTTCGGCGATTGCGGACTGCCAGGCCGATCCGGGAAACCTGACACCCGATCAAGCGCACCGGGCCATGCAGATTCATCTCGAATGCAGCGTCGATCTGTGCCGGGTGCGCAGGCGGGCTCGGCATACCCTTGTCGAAGCGAAATTGATGGTGCTCGATCAGCGGGCCGGTTAACGTTTTCTCGTGTTCACTCCGCTGCCATCCTCGGCCGCCTGGCTCCATCGCGAGGCGCGCATCGGATTCGAAGTGACCTATTTCCGCGACGATGATCGCGGGCTTTTCGTCGAAGGGTGCGCGACCGCGGTCGAGGACGGCCTCGCCTGGGCGATCGACTATCGGCTCCGGGTCGACGGCAGCTGGCATACGCGGTCGGCGCGGATCACCGGTCGCTATCCCGACTCCCGGCGCTCGCTCACGCTGCAGTCCGACGGGCTCGGGCGCTGGCAGGTCGACGGGGTGCACTCCCCCGAACTCGACGGGTGTCTCGATGTCGATCTGGAGGCGTCGGCGTTCACCAACGCGCTGCCGGTACACCGGCTGGGCCTGGCGGTCGGCGACGCGGCGGACGCACCGGCCGTGTACGTGCGCGCCGCCGACCTCGCGGTGACCCGGCTGCCACAGCACTATCGCCGGATCACCGCCGAGGCGGGTCAGCGCTACGACTACAGCGCGCCCGCCTTCGACTACCGCGCCAGGCTGGGCTACGACGAGGCCGGTCTGATCGTCGACTACCCGGGGCTGGCCGAGCGCACGGCCTGATTCGCACCTCGGATGGGGCCGCGAACTCGCGCCGTCACCCGCCGATAGACACTGTTTCCATGCGACGCAGGCAGCAGCCGCCGCTGCCCAAGCGGCACGGCCTAGATCCAGCCCGGCTCCGGCTCCCGGAGGACGGGCACTGGACGACGGTGCGTGACCACCTCGTCGAGCGGCTGCCGCGGGTCGATCCGGCGCGCATCGACGAGATGTTGCGGGCGGGCGAGATCGTCGATCTGGTGGGGCCGCTGGCGCCGGACGCGCCGTTCGTGCCGGGCGGGGCGGTGTGGTTCCACCGGGACCTGCCGGTCGAGAAGGAGGTGCCGTTCGAGATCGGGATCGTCCATCGCGACGACGACATCCTGGTCGTCGACAAACCGCACTTCCTGGCGACGATCCCGCGCGGCCGGCACATTCTGCAGACCGCCCTGGTGCGCCTTCGCCGTGAACTCGACCTGCCGGATCTGATCCCGGCGCATCGGCTGGATCGGGTGACCGCCGGGCTGGTGCTGTTCGTGGTGAACCCGGCGGCGCGTGGGGCGTATCAGACGATGTTCCATCGCCGGACCGTGCGCAAGGAGTACGAGGCCGTCGCGCCCTACGATCCGGCGCTGGAGCTGCCGCGGACCGTGCGCAGCCGGATCATCAAGGAGAAGCAGGTGCTCGCCGCGCAGGAGGTGGACGGCGAGCCCAATGCCGAGACCGAGGTGGAACTCGTCGAGCACCGCGACGGACTCGGCCGCTACCGGCTGCGGCCGCACACCGGCCGGACCCATCAGCTGCGCCTGCATATGAACAGCCTCGGCGTGCCGATTCTTGGCGACGATTTCTATCCGGCGATCACCGACAAATCCGTCGACGATTACACCCGGCCGCTGCAACTGCTGGCCGCCTCGCTGGAATTCACCGACCCGATCAGCGGGCAGCCGCGGCGATTCGAGACGCGGCGCAGTCTGCAGGCATGGACGGATCTGTCCGGATGGTCCGGATCGGCTGTCGAGTAGCTCACAGCGCGGTGATCTTGGTCGGTGTTCCACAGCGCCGGTCGGCGTGGGTTTCCCCCTGAATCGGCCGCTGACCTGCACGCACCGGACCGTTTCCATTCCGTAATACTTCCGTACACTCGGTCGGGTGCCCGAACCCACCACTGTCGCCGATCCCCGGCCCAAGCTGCACGCCTATGTCGATATCGCCGTGGTCGTGGTCGTGCTGGCCGGAACCAATCTGATCGCGCATTTCACCACCGCGTGGGCCAATATCGTCATCGTGCCGGTCGCGGCGTTCGCGCTGCTGGCGCTGATGCGCAAGCGCGGTCTCGGCTGGGCCGAACTCGGGCTCTCCCCACGGCACTGGCGACGCGGAACGGTCTACGCGCTCGGCGCTGTCGGCATCGTGCTCACCGCCGTCGCGATCGGCGCGATCCTGCCGATCACCCGGCCCTTCTTCCTCGCCGACCGCTACGCCACGATCTCCGGCGCGCTGATCGCGTCGATGATCGTCATCCCGCTGCAGACCGTGATCCCCGAAGAACTCGCCTTCCGCGGCGTCCTGCACGGCACCCTCGACCGGGTGCTCGGCGTCCGCGGGCTCTTCGCGGCCGGATCGCTGCTGTTCGGTTTCTGGCACATCGCGTCCTCGCTCGGCCTGACCAGCGGCAACAAGGGCCTGACCGGCATCGTCGGCGGCGGACTCGTCGGCCAGATCATCGGCATCACCCTCGCCGTCGCCGCGACCGCCGCCGCGGGCGTCGTCTTCACCTGGCTGCGCAGACGCAGCGGCAGCCTGCTCGCCCCGATCGCCCTGCACTGGTCGCTCAACGGCGCGGGCGCACTCGCCGCGGCCATCGTCTGGCACACGGCGCTGCGCTGAGTCAGCGGTCGGTCGCCAGGGCCGGGTCGGTGGCGCGGACGGCGGCGAAGACGCCCGCGCAGACCGAGACCAGGTCGTCGGGGTGGGTGTTGCGGTTGTCCATCAGCCAGTCGACGAGTAGGTGGTTGACGCCGCCGACGATGGTGACGCAGGTCAGGCGGCTGCGTTCGGGGAGCGGCTGGGCGCGGGCGGTGGCCCACAGGCCCGCCACCAGTTCGGCGTAGTCGCGAAGCTCGCCGTGTCGGCGCTGCTCCATGCGTGCGGAGACGCCGACCACCTCGATCAGCACGACCCTGGCTCGGCGCGGGTCTTCGGTGAGATAGCCGATGAACGCGGCAAGGCCCGCGGTGATCACGTCGTCGAGGTCGGGGCCTGCGGTGCGCAGCGCGGTCTGGGTGCGGTCGCGCAGGCCCGCGGTCGTCTCGTCGTAGAGGGCGGCCAGGCAGGCCTCGCGGTCGCGGAACGATTCGTAGAAATAGCGTTCGGTGAGGCCGGCGATGCCGCACAGCTGTTTCACCGAGCCTGCCGCGTAGCCCTGGGTGCCGAACAGTTCGAGCGCCGCGTCCAGCAGTGCGGTACGGCGGTGTCGGATTCGCTCCGCGGGGGTACGTCCCGAGTACCGCCGACCCGCCGGGCGATCGGCGGACTGGTCTGTCATCGAAGTCTGTCCTTCTGTGCGACTGCGTGGAATACTAGGCCACAATTTCTGACATGATGCCATGTCAGAAGCGACATTCCCGCTGGAACGAAGGGCTTCGCCGATGAAACGCATCCACGCCGGACTGGTCGTCGCGGTGACCGGCGGCGCCGCGGGCATCGGGCGCGAGATCGCCCGGCAGTTCGCCGTCGCGGGTGCTCGCGTCTGCATCGGCGATCTGTCCGGCACGTCGGCGCGCACGACGGCGATGGAGCTTCCCGGCACCGTGCACGGTTGCGAACTCGATGTCACCGATGAGCGGTCGTTCCACAATTTCCTCGCCGCGACCGAGGCATTACTCGGGCCTATCGATGTGCTCGTCAACAATGCGGGCGTGATGTGGGTCGGCGCGTTCGACACCGAACCCGATACCGCGACGGCCAGGATGATCGCGGTGAATCTGCACGGGGTGATCCGCGGGGTGCGGCTGACCGCGCCGGGGATGCGCACGCGTGGGCGCGGGCATATCGTCACCATCGCGTCCGCGGCGTCGCGACTCTCCCCTCCCGGTGAATCCACTTATGCCGCAACAAAACACGGCGTGCTCGGCTATCTGACCGGCGTGCGGGAAGAACTTCGGGGCACCGGTGTCGACCTCTCGGTGATCATGCCCGGCGTTGTCGATACCGAGCTCGCCGCCGGAACGGCAACGGGCGCTGCGAAACTCCTGCAACCCGCCGATGTCGCGCGGGCGGTGCTCGCCGTAGTCGAACGACCGCGTTTCGAGGTGTCCATTCCCGGCTATGTCGGCCCGCTGACTCATCTCGCCGGGCTACTGCCGCAACGGCTCCGCGATATCGTGCTGCGCCGCGCCGTACCCGACCAGGTCGCCGCGGTCGCCGGATCCTCCGTGCGCGGCAAGTACGAGAAGCGCACCCTGTCCTGATTCCACCGCCGAGGCCCGCTTGTCGTTGACCGCGGCGCGGACGGCGTTTACGCTCTCTGGCAATCACACATATGTTCGATAGTCCATATGTTCGAGTGACCGGAAGGCGCCAGATGTCCGACGATCGGTCGATGGAGGATGCCGTCAGCTCGCCGAACACCGAGATCACGGCACTCGCACAGCAGGTCGCGACCGCGCGCGGCAAGCTCCCGCTCCAGCACGACACGGCGCTCTACGACGCACTCTCCGACTCCGAGATCCGGGCCGAACGGGAGCTCGCCGAATGGATTCGCGCGCAACGACGCAAACAGCGGCGCCGCGCCGTCGCCGACGAACTCGCCGCCGAACAGCGTGACCGGCGTACCGGCAGACTGATCCGCCGGACCGACGAAGCCGACGCGCGCTGGCATCGCAAGGCATTGGCCGCGCGGCGGCGGGTGTCGAGCGCCGATGCCCGGCTCGCCCAGCTGTACCGGCGGGCGGAGTGGTCCTCGCGGGCGCTGATCGGTGTCGTCGTCCTCGGGATGGTGTGGGCCGGGGTCAATGTGCAGCACAACCTCGTGCCCAGTGGTGACATGAGCGATCCGCTGTACTGGCTCAGCTTCGGCATCGAGGCGATGATCTCGATCCCGATCATCACCATCATGGTCGCCGCCACCACCGCCGCCCGGTGGGGACGCGAGCTCGAGCGTGGCAAGGTGCTGGTGTTCGAGCTGGCCTTGCTCGGTACCACCGTGGCATTGAACGCCGGTCCGCACCTGGCCGCCGGGTCCTTCGGCCGCGCAGCCGAATACTCGATCGCGCCAGTGATGGTGGGGGTGGTGATCTGGTTGCATGCGTGGGTGTCGGCGCGGTATGCGCTGTTGATCGAGAGTGCCTCGGTGGAATTGCCCGGGGATGCGAGCTACTCCCCTGTCGAGCGGGTCGTGTCGGAGGCGCGGGCTTCGGTCACGGGGCTTGCCGGAGCCGAGATCGAAGCTGGTCGGCTTGTCGGCACGAACAGCATTGCGGGCTTGGGTGGGTCGTCGAGCATGCAGCCGACAGCCCCAACTATGCAGACCATCGCTGTGCAGGCCGCCACCCCGGAACGGCCTGTGGAGGCAGCTGCCCAGGAACAGCCTGTGGCGCAGGCCGACCCGGCAACAGCGGAGACCGGGGCAGCGGTACCCGTCGCGGCGCCGCGTCATACGGGACAGTCGGAGATCGGCGATGTGCGCACCGAGTTCACCGATGCGCGCACCGAGGTCGCCGCAAGCAGCGAACGGGTTACGTCGCGTGAAGTCGGCTCGCCCGCAAATGAATTCGATGCTCCGACGGCCGCGCCTGCAGGTGAATTCGATGCTCGATCCGCTGATCTCGCAGCGAAGACACCCGTCCGCCCGGCAGCTGAGCACATCGCCACCGCGATGCCGACACACGTGCCCGCACCGTCCGCTCCCGAAGCAGTCGGAAACAGCTCCGAGTCGCAGACCGCGTCCCCGGAACCCCTTGCAGCACAGGTCAGCTCGCCGTCTTCCCAGCCGGAGACTGCGACCGGATGGAGCCAGCCGACCCACGGCGTCCGCCGCCCGTCCACCGACAAGTCGGCCGCGCCCGGCACTCTCGAGCTGATCCACAAGGCCGCAGCCGATCATCGTCGCAACGGCAGCGACCACGCCCGCGTCAACGGTGCCACCCCGACCCTGCGGCGAATACCGGTCACCGCCGCCGCGCAGGCGACTGCCGGCGAAGCCACCGGTACCGACCCGGTTCCCGAGGCGACGGCGCACGCCGGCACCGTCGCCCGTGACCGCAACGGCGACACCGCGGCACCCACCGGTTCGGTAGTGGTGCACAACGATCCACAGCCCCCGGCCGACGAGCCCGAACAGCTCACCCTCACCGCCGAACTCGAGCCCGCTCCCGAGCAGCTGCGCACCACTCCGGCACCTGCTCCGAAACGGCACAGCCCGGACCTCGAGCCGACACGCGCCGCGAAGCAGCAGGTCCCGGGTTCTGAGCCGACGCCCGACGCGAAACAGCACTTCACAGACCCCGAGTCTGCGGCTGCCCCGGAACAGCGGCTCACCGAGCCCGGACCGACCGCTGCCCCGAAGAAGCAGCGCACGGAGGTCGGGGCGGCGAGTGCCGAGGGCATGAGCCACGCGAGCGAGCGGGTGCCGGTGGAGTCCCCCGAACCGATCGAACCGGACCTCGACGACGAAGACGACCTCGCCGACGACGCCTACGACTTCGACGACGACACCGAGGTCCGCGCACTGGCCCGCCAGATCGCCCACCGCAGTCCCCTGCGTCTGACGCTCGATCAGATCGAGGAAATCCTCGAGCTCACCGATCAGTCGTGGTCGGCCCGCAGCATCGGCGCCGAGGTCGGCGTCTCCGGGAGCACCGTCACCAATATCGTCGAATTCGCCCGCAAGATCCGCCAGCCGTACGCCTTCACCGGCTGACCACCTACCGCGCCCCGGCCCCGACTCGATCGGGGCCGGGGACGCTTCACCCCAGCGTCGGACCGGCGACCGCTTTCGGCGCGGACCGCATGCCGACCAGCAGGGCGAGCCCGACGCCCGCCGCGATCCCGAAGATGCCGGCGACCCCGAAACCGGCTCGCGCACCGCCGATCTCGATCATCGATCCGCCCAGCACACTGCCGAAGGCGCCGCCCAGAGTCATCGCAGCGCCATGCCAGCCGATCGCCTCGCCGCGACCGCCCTCGGGAACGATCCGGCTCAGCTGATCGATCGCCGCGGTGAGCGCAGGGGCGCACAGCAATCCGGCGACGAATCCGGTGATGCCGAGCGTCAGCGGCCCGACGGCGATCGCCATCGGCACCGTCACCACGCCGAGCGCGATCAGCAACACATCGGCCGGAATCGGCCGCCGCAGCGCACCGTAGAGCAGACCGCCGAGCAGCGAGCCCAGCCCCCACACCGCCAGGATCACGCCGAGCCAGCGGTCGGCGCCGAAACCGCGCACCGCCGAGACGAAGGTGAGTTCGGAGGCCGACACCACGCAGACCGCCGCCGCCGCGATGCCACACAGGGCGACGAAATCGACACGGAACCAGGCGCGCCGGGCCACCAGTCCGGCGCCGTCCGCGGATTCCTCGGAGCGCAGCTTGGGGTTCCACACCCACAGCAGGATCCCGGCGAGCACCATGCACATCTGATTGCCGAGCAGCGCCGCCGTCGTCGACCAGTGCAGCGCCGCCGCCACCCCGAGCACCGGCCCGACCATGAACGCCGCCTCGACCGAGACCGCCTCCAACGCGAGCGCGGGCTGACGCTGCTGCTCCGTCGTCGCGGCGATGATCGCCAGCCGCACCACACTGAACACCGGGATGTCGTACAGCCCCGAGATCCCCGCGAGCACCAGCAGCGGCAGATACCCGACGAACGGCGCCACCGACCAGCACACGGCCCCGAGCACGATCGCGGGCGCGATGGTCGCCCGCAACCCGAACCGATCCACCAGCCGACCGCGCCATGGCCCACTCGCCGCGACACAGACGGTCACCACCATCGCGAGCGTCCCCGCCTGCAGGAACGACCCGTGCAACGTCTCCACGACATGAACCGCGAGCAGCACCGCCCCGGCGAAGTGCGGAATCCGCACCAACGCCCCGAGCAACACGATATTGCGCACCGCCCCGATCGCCAGCACATCTCGATAGGCCCGCATCGTCGAAGCGTGACAGCCCACCGACCTGAACCGCCACCGAATTTCCCCGGCACGCCGCTACCGCATCAGCAGCCTGGTAACGGTCAGATTCAGCACGGATCAGTCAGCGCACGTCATCATTCACAGTCGTCGGGGAACAGCCGGAATGCCGGGTATCCATTCAGCGGCCGAAGCACGCGGAAGTCTCGGCGATCGAGAGTGAGAATCGCGTCGGTATCGAATTCGGCTGCCAGGGCGACACAGACCGCGTCGACCAAGTCGAGATCGAGACCGTCGTAGGTCGCACGCACCGAGATCGCCGTCTCGAGCTGGGCGGCGTCGACCTGAGCGAGGACCACGCGCGTGGAGGCGATGCGGTCGGCCAGCAAACCGAGGATCCGATCTGCCACCTTTCGCCCTGCCCGGACACTCGCAACATGATGAACTTCGGTCAACGCCATCGGGCTGACCACCAGGGCGCTGGCCGAATCGGCGGCACGCCGCACCGCGAAGTGCTCCGGGTCCGAGCGGTTGAACATCGCGAGCAGTCCCGAAGTGTCGGCGACGACGATCATGCGGATCGATTCATCGCGTCACGAATGTCGTCCTTGCCGATCGGCCCGCCGAGGTCGAAGGTCTCGTCGTCGCCGAGCAGCGGCGTTTCCCACTGCCGATTCCGCAGGAGATAGGCCCGCAGGGCATCGCGCATGATCTCGTTCTTGGACCGGCCTTCGCCATCAGCTTGCGCCGCCAGCGCCGCCTCTTCCTCGTCGGTCAGCCGCATCGTCCATGCCATGACTCGATGGTATCAAAGGTGACACCACTTCGAGATCGCTGGGAAACGACGAAGGCCCGCTTCCCAGTGGGAAACGGGCCTTCGTGCAACGATCTCGATGGATCGAGGAGGGACCTTACTTGGCCTTCTCCAGGACCTCGACCAGACGCCAGCGCTTGGTGGCCGACAGCGGACGGGTCTCCATCAGCTGAACGCGGTCGCCGACGCCGGCGATCTCGTTCTCGTCATGCGCCTTCACCTTGGAGGTGGTGCGAATGATCTTGCCGTAGAGCTTGTGCCGGTGACGGTCTTCCAGCTCGACGACGATCGTCTTGTTCATCTTGTCCGAGACGACGTAGCCGCTGCGTACCTTGCGGCTGTTGCGCTCTTCCTGGTTCTCGCTCATGCCGCATCTCCCTTGCCAGCGGGTGCCGTGGCCAGGCCGAGCTCGCGCTCACGCATGACCGTGTAGATCCGCGCGATCTCGTGGCGGACGACGCGCAGACGTCGGTTGTTGTCGAGCTGACCCGTCGCCATCTGGAAGCGCAGGTTGAAGAGCTCTTCCTTGCTCTCGCGCAGTTTGGCCACGAGCTCTTCTTCGTTGAGCTCGCGGAGCTCTGCGGCCGGTGTTCCGGTAGCCATCAGAACTGCTCCTCCCTGGTCACGATCCTGCACTTCATCGGGAGCTTGTGCATCGCGCGGCGCAGGGCCTCGCGAGCGATCTCCTCATTCGGGTAAGACATCTCGAACATGACCCGACCGGGCTTCACGTTCGCGACCCACCACTCCGGCGAACCCTTACCGGAACCCATGCGGGTCTCGGCAGGCTTCTTGGTGAGCGGGCGGTCGGGGTAGATGTTGATCCAGATCTTGCCGCCACGCTTGATGTGGCGGGTCATCGCGATACGCGCCGACTCGATCTGACGGTTGGTGACGTAGGCGGGCTCGAGAGCCTGGATGCCGTACTCACCGAACGCCACCGCGGTGCCGCCCTTGGACATGCCGGAGCGACTCGGGTGGTGCTGCTTGCGGTGCTTGACCCTACGGGGCATCAGCATGCGTCAGCCCTCCTGACTCTCTGCCGGAGCCTCCGCCACTGCAGTGGCGGCACGCCCGACCTCGGTGCTGGTCGCGGTGGTGCCGGTGGCGCCGGACCGACGAGGGCGGCTCGGACGCTCGCGACGCGGGCGCTCCGGAGCAGCAGCGGCAGCGGTCAGCTCACGACGACCACCGACGATGTCACCCTTGTAGATCCAGACCTTCACGCCGATGCGACCGAAGGTGGTCTTGGCCTCGTAGAGGCCGTAGTCGATGTCCGCGCGCAGCGTGTGCAGCGGGACGCGACCCTCACGGTAGAACTCCGAGCGCGACATTTCGGCGCCACCGAGGCGGCCCGAGCACTGCACGCGGATGCCCTTGACGTTCGGCGAACGCATGGCCGACTGGATGGCCTTACGCATCGCGCGACGGAACGCCACACGGTTGGACAGCTGCTCGGCCACACCCTGAGCAACCAGCTGCGCATCCGACTCGGGGTTCTTGACCTCGAGGATGTTCAGCTGAACCTGCTTCTTGGTGAGCTTCTCCAGCTCGGCGCGGATGCGGTCGGCCTCCGCGCCACGGCGACCGATCACGATGCCGGGACGCGCGGTGTGGATATCCACACGGACGCGATCACGGGTGCGCTCGATCTCGACCTTCGAGATGCCTGCCCGCTCCATGCCGGTGGCGAGGAGCTTGCGGATCTGAACGTCTTCCTTCACGTATTCCGCGTACTGCTTGTCCGCGTACCAACGCGACTTCCAGTCGGTGGTGATACCGAGGCGGAAGCCATGGGGGTTGATTTTCTGTCCCATTTACTTTGCCCCTCCCTTCCGGCGGCTACGAGTGGCGCCGGCGGTGGGCACGCTCTCGACCTCGATGGTGATGTGGCTCGTGCGCTTGCGAATCCGGAACGCGCGGCCCTGGGCCCGCGGCTGGAAACGCTTCATGGTGGCACCCTCGTCGACGAAAGCCGTCGAGATGACCAGGGTGGCCGGGTTGAGGCCGAGGTTGTTCTCGGCGTTCGCCGCGGCGCTGGCCACGACCTTGGCAACCGGCTCGCTCGCGGCCTGCGGCGCGAACTTCAGGATCGCCAGGGCGTCCTCGACACGCTTGCCGCGGACCAGGTCCACGACGCGACGCGCCTTCATCGGGGTGACCCGCACGTGCTTAGCGGTAGCGCGGGCAGTCGGGTTCTGAACCGTTTCGGTGTTGGTTTCAGTCATCGCCGCTTGCTCTTCCGGTCGTCCTTGACGTGGCTCTTGAACGTCCTGGTCGGCGCGAACTCACCGAGCTTGTGGCCGACCATGTTGTCCGACACGAACACCGGGACATGCTTGCGACCGTCGTGGACGGCGAAAGTGTGGCCGATGAAATCGGGGATGATGGTCGAGCGACGCGACCAGGTCTTGATGACCTGCTTCGTGCCCTTTTCGTTCTGCACGTCCACCTTCGCGAGGAGGTGGTCGTCGACGAACGGGCCCTTCTTGAGGCTGCGTGGCATTTCTTACCTCCTCCTTAGCGCTTCTTGCCGGTCTTGCGGCGGCGAACGATGAGCTTGTCGCTCGGGCGGTTGGGCTTGCGGGTGCGGCCCTCAGGCTGACCCCACGGGGAGACCGGGTGGCGACCACCGGAGGTCTTACCCTCACCACCACCGTGCGGGTGGTCGACCGGGTTCATGACGACACCACGGACGGTAGGACGACGGCCCTTCCAGCGCATACGGCCGGCCTTGCCCCAGTTGATGTTCGACTGCTCGGCGTTGCCGACCTCGCCGACGGTGGCGCGGCAGCGCACGTCGACACGGCGGATTTCACCGGAGGGCATACGCAGGGTCGCGTACGGCCCTTCCTTGCCCAGCAGCTGAATGCTCATGCCTGCGGCACGGGCCATCTTGGCGCCGCCGCCCGGACGCAGCTCCACGTTGTGGATCGTGGTACCGGTCGGGATGTTGCGCAGCGGCAGGTTGTTGCCCGGCTTGATGTCGGCCGTGGGGCCGGACTCGATCGGGCTGCCCTGCTGGATGCCCTTCGGCGCGATGATGTAGCGCTTCTCGCCGTCGGCGAAGTGCAGCAGAGCGATGTTGGCGGTGCGGTTGGGGTCGTACTCGATGTGAGCGACCTTGGCCGGGATGCCGTCCTTGTCCAGGCGACGGAAGTCGATGACACGGTAGGCACGCTTGTGACCGCCACCGCGGTGACGCGTGGTGATGCGACCGTGCGCGTTACGACCACCGGACTTGGTGAGCGGGCGCAGCAGCGACTTCTCCGGCGTCGACCGGGTGATCTCGGCGAAGTCCGAGACGCTGGAGCCACGACGGCCCGGCGTTGTCGGCTTGTACTTACGGATTGCCATGAGTTCTTCTCTACTTTCTGGATGACCAGCCGCTTACGCGACCGGGCCTCCGAAGATCTCGATGGGCTTGCTGTCGGCCGAGATGGTCACGAGCGCGCGCTTGGTGTCCTTGCGCTTGCCGTAACCGAAGCGGGTCCGCTTGCGCTTGCCCTGACGGTTGGCGGTGTTGACGCTGGTGACCTTGACGCCGAAAACCTTCTCGACGGCGATCTTGATCTGCGTCTTGTTCGAATCCGGGTGCACCAGGAAGGTGTAGGTGCCTTCCTCGATCAGTCCGTAGGACTTCTCCGAGATGACCGGTGCGAGCAGGATGTCGCGGGGGTCGGCGATGGTGCTCACTTGCTCTCCTCCTGGGCCGCCTCGGCGGGACCGTGAACGAACGCGTTCAGGGCCTCGACGCTGAACACCAGTTCGTCGCTGTTGAGGACGTCGTAGGTGTTGAGCTGATCCGGGGCGATCGGCAGCACGTTCTGCAGGTTCGCCACGCTCTTCCACGCGGCGACGTCCTCGCGACCGACGACGACCAGGAACTTCTTGCGGTCCGACAGCTCGGACAGGAAGCTCTTGGCGGCCTTGGTCGACGGGGTCTGACCCGCGACCAGCTCGGTGATCACGTGGATGCGCTCGTTGCGGGCCCGGTCGGACAGGGCGCCACGCAGGGCGGCGGCCTTCATCTTCTTGGGGGTCCGCTGGCTGTAGTCACGCGGCTGCGGGCCGTGGACGGTGCCACCGCCGGCGAACTGCGGCGCACGGGTCGAACCCTGGCGGGCGCGGCCGGTGCCCTTCTGGCGGTACGGCTTCTTGCCACCACCGGAGACCTGACCACGAGTCTTCGTGGCGTGGGTGCCCTGGCGAGCGGCGGCCAGCTGCGCGATGACGACCTGGTGCATCAGCGCGACGTTGGCGGTCACGTCGAAGATCTCCGCGGGGAGTTCGACGGTGCCTTCGGTCTTGCCGCCTGCGGCCTTAACGGTCAGCGTCAGGTTGGCCTTCTTGTCGAGGCTGGTCATGCGTGCGCACCACCCTTCACGGCGCTCTTGACGATCACGACGTTGCCCTTGCGGCCAGGGATGGCACCCTTGACCAGGAGCAGGCCGTTCTCGGCGTCGACCTTGTGAACCGAGAGGTTCTGCGTGGTGACGCGGTCGTTACCCATACGGCCCGACATGCGCATGCCCTTGAACACGCGGCCGGGAGTGGCGCAGCCACCGATGGAGCCCGGGCGACGGTGCACAGCCTGCGCACCGTGCGAGGCGCCCTGGCCCTTGAAGCCGTGACGCTTCATGGTGCCTGCGAAGCCCTTGCCCTTGCTGATACCGGTCACGTCGACGTAGGTGCCCTCTTCGAAGACGTCGGCGGAGAGCTCCTGGCCGACCTCGAAGGTGGAGGCATCCGCGACGCGGATCTCGGTGACGTGGCGGCGCGGGGTGACACCGGCCTTGGCGAACTGGCCGGAAGTCGGCTTGTTCACCTTGCGCGGGTCGATGGCGCCGAAAGCGATCTGCACGGCCGAGTAGCCGTCGCGCTCCACGGTGCGGATCTGGGTGACCACGTTCGGGCCCGCCTTGATGACGGTGACCGGGACGACGCGGTTCTTCTCGTCGAAGACCTGGGTCATGCCGAGCTTGGTGCCCAGGATGCCGGCTGCGGGCCGGTTCTTGTTGTCAGTCATATCTCGAGTCCCCGTCACTGAATGTTGACGTCGACGCTGGCCGGCAGGTCGATGCGCATAAGCGCGTCGACCGTCTTCGGCGTCGGGTCGAGGATGTCGATGAGGCGCTTGTGCGTACGCATCTCGAAGTGTTCGCGCGAGTCCTTGTACTTGTGCGGCGAACGGATGACGCAGTACACGTTCTTCTCGGTGGGCAACGGCACAGGCCCGACCACACGGGCGCCAGTGCGGGTCACCGTCTCCACGATCTTGCGCGCAGACGCGTCGATCGCCTCGTGGTCATAGGCCTTGAGCCTGATGCGGATCTTTTGTCCCGCCACGCTAAGTGTCCTTTTCTCCGCTTTCCTTCGTGGTCACAGGAGCTGGCTCCTGCACCACCCTCATTTGCACAGCCCGAACACACGAAAGACGCCAGAACGCCACCGGGCACCGCCCAGTCCTCGCCGCTGTTCATCTGTCATGGTTCTCCGGTCCACGCGGTCGGGCGTGTCGCCCATTCGCTCATTCTCCGGCCCTGGTCACTTACTCACCACTGGCCGGGAACGTGGTCCCGAACGTATCCACACCGCCGAAGCGGCGGGATACAAACTACTGCTCGCCTCGCTCCACCTCGCCCGCTCCGAAGAGAAGACAATCCTGCGCAAGGCAACCCGAACAGTATGCACCATGCCGACGACGCTCTTCAAATCGGGGGTCATGAGGTATCGATCACGCCCCTATAGGGGCATCTACCTGGACCGCACCGCCGGCTGGGCTGTGCCGGACCATGGTAGCTGGCGCG
The DNA here is from genome assembly GCF_053608525.1 of Nocardia sp. NPDC055029. Taxonomy (NCBI): domain Bacteria; kingdom Bacillati; phylum Actinomycetota; class Actinomycetes; order Mycobacteriales; family Nocardiaceae; genus Nocardia; species Nocardia sp. NPDC055029. The sequence continues at coordinate 109,786 of NZ_JBSGVQ010000001.1, read as the reverse complement.
ACGCTCGCCCTGGTCGGCGGAGGGTTACGCGCTATCTTACTTTTGAGTAAGATAAGGGAATGACACAGGAAACCGCCACGTACCGCGGCTGGAAGAAACTGCCCGACAACCGCATCGGGCACGCGCTGTTCTCGCTCGGCATGGTCGCGCGGGTCCCCTACTTCGGCACGGTGCTGCCGCAGGTGGTGCGGCTCGAGCCCGGCATCTGCGAGGTGACCTCGCCGAAGTGGTTCGGCATCCACAACCATCTGGGCACCTTCCACGCGATCGCGGCCTGCAATCTGGCCGAGGTCGCGATGGGCATGCTCAGCGAGGCCACCGTCCCCACCACCCACCGCTGGATTCCCAAGGCGATGAATGTGCAGTACCTGGCCAAGGCCGAGTCCGGGCTGCGCGCGGTGGCGAAACTGGACGAGATCCCCGACTTCGCGGCGATCACCGAGGGCGTGAACCTGATCGTGCCGGTGTCGATCTACGACAAGGACGGCATCGAGGTCGTCCACGCCGACATCACCACCTGGGTCACGCCGCGCTGACCTGACCTCGCCGGAGACGTCACGCCTCCGGTTGGTTGCGCGCGGGTGCGGGCAGCGGATTGAATGCGGGCGTGAGCGTCGCGCGGGAATTCGATATCTGTGTGGTCGGGTTGGGGCCGACCGGACGGGGGTTGGCGCATCGCGCTGCGGTGGCGGGGTTGCGGGTGGCCGCGGTGGATCCGCGGCCGGAGCGGCTGTTCCCGCCGACGTTCTCGTGCTGGGTGGACGAGCTGCCCGCGTGGTTGCCGGAGAGTGCGATCGCGCAGCGGATCGCGGCGCCGACGGTGTGGACGAAGACCGAGCATCGGATCGAGCGGCCGTACTGCGTGCTGTCCAAGACGGGGCTGCACGCGGCGCTGGCGCTCGACGACGCGACCGTGTTCGCCGATCGGGCGGTTCGGGTCGAGCAGCACGAGGTGGAGCTCGCGGACGGGACGGTGATCCCGGCGGCGACGGTGTTCGATACGCGGGGTCTGCCGACGCTGGGCAAGCGCAGGGCGGCGTCGGCGCACGGGATCTTCGTCGACGCGGAGACCGCGGCGCCGATGGTCGCCGACGGTGAGGGCCTGCTGCTGGACTGGCGGCCGGAGAACGGCGCTGGGCCGGACGAGCCGCCGTCGTTCCTGTACGCGGTGCCGCTCGGCGACGGGACGGTGATCTTCGAGGAGACCAGCCTCGGCCTGCGCGGTGGAATGCCGCAGCACGAACTACGCAAGCGGACGCTGAGCAGGCTCGCGGCGCACGGTATCCGGCTCACCGGGGACGAGCCGCACGAGGCAGCGCACTACCCCCTCGACCAGCCGCCGCCGAAGAAGGGCACCGCGGTGGCGGTCCCCTTCGGGTCACGTGGCGGGATGATGCACCCGTGCACCGGCTACTCCGTGGCCGACTCGCTCGCCCTGATCGACACCGCTGTCAGCGCGGTGCGGCAGGGCCGTGATCCGATCGCGGCGCTGTGGCCGTGGCAGGCGCGCGCGGTGTACTGGATGCGGATGCGCGGGCTGTGGGGTCTGGGCAGACTCACCACCGATCAGTCGATCGCGATGTTCGAGGCGTTCTTCACCGAGTCCGGACGCGGTCAGCGGGCGCTGCTGTCGGCGCACGACGACTACACCGCGCTCGGCGCCGTCCTGTTCAACACGGTCGCCCACACCTGGCCGTTCCGCTGGCGCTACGACCTCGTCGGCTGGACCAACCGCGATCGCTGGCTCGACTACCCGTTCGCGCCCGCGGACGCGGAACGGCACGTGGGCTGACCCACGTGCCGTTCGAGGCCGGACGAACCTACGACGACTCGGCCGCCTTCTTGTAGCCTGCGATCGCCGGGTAGGCGAAGACCACCACCATCCCAACTGTCCACGCCACCGTCTTCAGCAGCGGTTCGGCGACCGGACCACCGTAGGACAGGCCCTTCATCGCGTCGATCGCGCAGCTCATCGGCTGGTTGGCGACCACGTCCTGCAACCAGGTCGGGTACGCGAAGACCGGGACGAATCCGGAGTTGAAGAACATCAGCAGCGTATTGAGGATGCCGATCAGGCTGACCAGCATCACGCCCTCGGTGATGGTCGCCAACGCCGTCACCATGACGGCGAAGCCGAGACCGAACAGCACCGGGATGCAGATCAGCGCGATGTTCGCCAGCGGGTCCTCCATGAAAAGGAACCCGAGCGGCACCGCGACCAGCAGCACGATGACCGTGGTGGTCAGGATGCGCAGCGCTTCGGCCAGCAGCCGGCCGGTGAGCAGCGACGCCCGGTTCAGCGGCATCGTGTAGAAGCGGCTGAGCAGTCCGCTGGCCTTGTCGCGTTTGAAGCCGAGCGCACTGACCACCGCGCCGGTCATCGCGGCGATCAGGGTGAGCAGCGCGGCCTGGCCGTAGATGCTCGGCATGCCGGTGGCATCGGTGATCGAGTCACCGAGCACGACCTGGAACATCAGCAGGGTCACCGCGGGATACACGATGGTCTGGATGGTGGTCGACGGGTCGCGCAGCCACACCATGAGCAGCCGTTTGCACTGGAGCAGGCTGTGGACGAACCACACCGACACCGAGGTCACCGGCTTGGCGTCGACCACGGGTAGCTCGGCCGCGGTCTTGGCCGCGGCCGTCGGCAGGTCGATCCGCTCGGTCGTATCCACTGTCGTCATGATCGCCTCACACTCGCCCACACCGCCAGTGGGAGGAAGAAAATGCTGACCCCGCCGAGCCACACCAGCGACACCCACACGCCGTCCCAGCTGGCGCCGCCTGCGGCCATATCGCTCAGTGTCTGGGAGAACTGCGAGATCGGCTGGTTGCGGGCGAACCCACGAATCCAGGACGGGAAACTCTGCTCCGGCACGAAGCCGGTGGAGAGCATGCCGAAGATCAGGATCGGCAGCGTGAGCGCCTGGCTCAACGCCTCCGGGTTCTTGGTGAGGCTGCCCAGCGCGTCGGCGCCGAAGGTGAGCACCAGCCCGACCAGCAGCGCGAAGCCACAGAACAGCATGGCCTGACCGAACCCGGCGTCGAAGCGGAAGCCGATCAGGTAGCCGTAGCCGATGGTCGCGACCAGCGAGACCACCGAGCGGACCAGCCCCGCGCTGATGCGCGACGCCAGCGGCACGATGGTGCCGATCGGCATCGTCTGCAGCCGGGTGCTCAAGCCGGTGAGCGCTTCGAACGCGGCCAGCTGGGCGTTCGACATCATCGTCATCGCCATCGTCTGCAGCACGACGATCGGCATCACGTACTGGGCGTAGTCGATGCCCTGGAACTTCATCACGTACCGCAGCGGCAGGTAGAAGCCCAGCGTCACCACCAGCGGGAAGATCACCGCGACGATCAGTTCGCCCTTGGTGACCATGGTCCACACGACGCGGCCGGTCAGCGCCCGCCACTGGGCGAAGCTGCTCGGGTGCGCCGCGGGGACCGTGGCGAACAGCTCGTCCGCCCGGAGGGTCGGCACGCTCACTGGTGCCCGCCCGAATGCCCGGTGATCGAGAGGAACACGTCGTCGAGCGACGGCCTGCGCAGCGCGATGTCGGCCAGGTCGATGCCCGCGTTGTCGAGCCTGCGCAGTGCCTCGGCCAGGGTGGCCGCGCCTTCGGGGGCCGGGATGGAGAGCTTGTCGGCGCCGTCGACCTCGGCGGCGACGGCGGCCGGGACCAGGTCACCGAGGGCCTGCACGGTCGCCCGGATCCGGCTGACGTCGAGCGGCACGATCTCGCAGAAGCTGCCGCCGGTGCGCGCCTTGAGCTCGTCGGCGGTGCCTTCGGCGATGACGGTGCCCTTGTCGATGACGATGATGTTGTCGCTGAGCACGTCGGCCTCTTCGAGGTATTGCGTGGTCAGCAGCACCGTGATGCCCTGGTTCTTGAGCGCGGTGACCAGGTCCCACACGCCCTGACGGCTACGCGGGTCCAGACCGGTGGTCGGCTCGTCGAGGAACACGACCTCGGGCCGCACGACCAGCCCGCAGGCGATGTCGACGCGGCGGCGCATACCACCGGAGTAGTTGCGCACGGCACGCTTGCCCGCACTGACCAGGTCGAACTCCTCGAGCAGGGTGTCTGCGCGTTTGCGGGCGGCCGATTTGGCCAGGCCCATCAGCCTGCCGAACAGCTCGAGGTTCTCCCGGCCGGAGAGGTTCTCGTCGAGGGCGGCGTACTGGCCGGTCATCATGATCGACCGGCGGACGGCCGCGCTGTCGGTGAGCACGTCGTGCCCGGCGACGACCGCGGTGCCGGAGTCGGGGCGCAGCAGCGTCGACAGGATCTTGACCGTGGTGGTCTTCCCGGCGCCGTTGGGTCCCAGGATGCCCAGCACGCTGGCCTTTTCGGCCTGGAAACTGATGCCCCGCAACGCGTGCACATCGCCGAAGGACTTGCGCACGTCGGACACCAGCACCGCGGGCTCACCACCGCGCGACGCGACGCCACCTGCGGGCGAATCCACTGAGATCGAACTCGGCATCAACTCTCCACCATCGGCCGGGTGCGGCGCCCATGCTCGGACGAGCGCACACGGAATTTGCTTCCCGGTAAGTGATCCATACCGTTCGGCGCGATGTTACCGGTCCGCAGGTTTCCCCGGTCCGGTCTGCGCGGACCCGGCCGGTGGCGTGGCTGCTGTGGTCTTGCTCACGGGGGCAGTGGAAGGGCAGTGCGATGACCTTGTCGGCTCGGCCCCCGCGCCCATACGCTGGCGTCGGGGAAACACTCGTCTCACCGGCCCGCGCGCGGGCGTGTTCGATCTCGTGAGAGGTGACAATGGGCGACTCAGCACCGGCAGGCGCCGCCGCGCCGACGGGGCGATCCGACGTGCTGACGTCGTTCGACCCGCGCACCGGCGAAAAGCTCGCGCAGTATCCGGTCCACGGGCAGGCCGAGGTCACCCGCGCGGTGCGCACGGCCCGCGCGACCCAGAACTGGTGGGGCGAACTGGGATTCGGTGCCCGCAAGCGCATACTGCTGGACTGGCGCAGCCATATCGCCAGGCGCACCTGCGAATTGGTGGAGGTGCTGCGCGACGAGACGGGCAAGCCGGAGGCCGACGCCACGCTGGAAGTGATGCTGGCGGTGGAGAATCTGGACTGGGCCGCCCGCAATGCCCAGAGCACGCTGGGCCGTAGACGATTGGCCACGGGCTGGTTCACCCGCAATCAGCATGCCTCGGTGGGCTATCTGCCGTTGGGTGTCGTCGGTGTGCTCGGCGCCTGGAACAACCCGATCTTCACGCCGATGAGTTCGATCGCCTACGCCATGGCCGCGGGTAACGCGGTGGTGTTCAACCCGCACGAGCTGACCACCGGCGTCGGCACCTGGCTGGCCGAGAGCTGGGCCGCGGTGGTGCCCGATCAGCCGGTGCTGCAAGCGGTCACCGGCGACGCGCGCACCGCGACCGCGCTGTGCAGGGCCAAGGTCGACAAGATCGCCTACGCCGGTCCGGAAGCGGGCGGGCGGGACGTGATCGCACTGTGCGCGCAGACACTGACGCCGGTCGTGGTGGAGCACAGCGGCAAGGGCAGCATGATCGTGCACGTCGACGCCGTTCTCGACGCGGCGGCCGAGGCCGCGGTCTTCGGCGCGATGGCCAACGCGGGCCAGAACGCCTCGGGCATCCAGCGCTGTTATGTCGCCGACTCGGTGTTCGACGACTTCCTCGCCAGGGTGGCCGACCGAGCCGCGAAACTGCGGCCTGGCGCCGACAATCGCGCCGCCTACGGCCCGATGATCAATGCCACCCAGGTCGACGTGGTGCGCAAGCAGGTCCGCGATGCCATCGCCCGCGGCGGGCACGCGGTCCTCGGCGGCCTCGATTCCTTCCGCGACCCCTACGTGGAGCCGATCGTGCTGGCGGAGGTGCCGGAGGAGAGCATCGCGATCACCGGCGAGGGCATCGGCCCGGTGCTGGTGGTGAACCGCGTCGCCGACCTCGCCGACGCGGTGACCAGGGTGAACGCGGCGGGCAACGGCATCGCGGTCACCGTGTTCACCCGCGATATCCCCAGCGCGGAGTTCATCGCCGAACAGCTGAGAGTCGGTGTGGTGACGGTGAATTCGTCGACCGCGTTCACCGGCATCCCGGCCCTGCCGTTCGGCGGCGTCGGCGAGTACGGGCAGGGCCACAGCCACGGCCGGCAGGGCTTGCGCGAATTCAGCCGCACGATGTCGATCGCCCGCAGGCGCTACCGTGCCCCGATCCGACTATCGACCTTCGACCGTCATCCCGGCCATCTGCACACGGCCAAAGCCATCTTCCGGCTCCGCCACGGCCGCTAGCGGTCGTTCAGTTCTGGTCGGGCCGCACCGCCGAGGAGGACGGCGCCGGTCAGTGCGCCGAGGCGGGCGAGTTGTTCGGGGCGGGAGTCGAAGCGCAGCAGCCTGCCGACGTCGATGATCTGGCCGATCGCGGCGTGCACGCGGAAGCGCGCTTCGATCGGTTCGTCGTCGAGCAGGTTGGCCCACTCGAGGATGTTCTGGCGCTGGATGGCGCGCAGCCGGTGCTGTTCGGCCTGCGGGAGATTGCTGAACTCCGCGTAGTAGACCGGCATGATCTCCGGGGTCGCGAAGGTGAGGCGGGCGTAGCGGTCGGCGATGCGGCCGGCGGCGTCGGCGCGGGTCTCGGCCTCGGCCAGCGCCTCACCGATCGCGACGGCCAGGCGGTCGCCGGTGCGGTGGAAGGCGGCGGCGAGCAGGTCGGCCTTGCTGTCGAAGTGCCGGTAGACGCTGGAGGCGTTGATGCCGACGGCGGCGCCGATCTCCTCGATGCCCGATTCGTGGTAGCCGTTGCGGCCGAAGATCCGGATCGCCTCGGTGAGCAGCTGTTCGCGTTTCGAAGTCACCGGCAGACCGCGGTTCTGTTTGTCCGGTTCGGCCTCGGCCGGTGCGGGCGGCAGCTCGGCGCGCACGATCGCCCAGGCCATATCGCGCTGCACGGCGAGCATGCGCGTGTGCGAGAGGGTGGTGCGGTGCGCGGCGATGCTGGCCAGCGCGCTCAGCGCGCCGACCGCGAGGAGGGTGACGTCGTCGGCACTCGCCGCCGGCCGCAGTTCGGCGATCGGCGCGGCGACCATCGCCTCGAGTTCCCGATAGAACGCGCGGATGCGCACCCGGTCCTCGCGCTCGAGATAGCGGCGTTCCCAGCGGTAGAGGCCCGCTTCGCGGCGGATGTCGATGTTGTGCTCGGCGACGGCGGTGAGCAGCGCGTCGAGCCTGGCCTCCGCGCTCAGCGCCGGGTCGTCGGCGGCTTTCGCGACGTCACGCAGCCCGCGCGCGCCTTCCTCGGCCGCGGCGACAAGCAGTGCGTACTTGTTGGCGAAGTGGCGGTACAGGGCGGGGCCGGAGATGCCGACCTCGGCCGCGATCTCGTCGACGCCGACCGGGTAGTAGCCGCGCGCGCTGAACGCACGGGCGGCGGCCCGCATGATCTGGATCTTGCGGTCCTTGGGCCTGCGGCGCACGACCCGCGCCGGTGCGGTGGTCGGCTCGCAGGCGCGTTCGGCCTCACTGCGATCGGCGACCATGCACTCACTTCCGTTCCGCGAACCAGGGCTGTAGACGGCTGTCGGCAGCGCCGGACCAGTCAACCTAAGTTAACCACAATTCGCAAACGTCGAGAGGCGGTCCGGCAAACGAAAACCGCCCCGGCGATACCGGGGCGGTTTCGTCGAACGCGAAGACCTTACAGGCCGAGGCCGCGAGCCAGGACCGGCCACGACAGCTTCAGCTCGTCCTGCCAGTAGCCCCACGAGTGGGTGCCGTTGGGACGGAAGTTGAAGGTCGCCGGGATGCCGAGCTCCTGGAGCCGGTTGGCCAGGTTGTGCGTGCAGAAGTTGGTGCCCGCCTCGATGACGCCACCGATGATGATCTGGTTGGCCAGGCCGTAGGGGCCGGGCAGAGCGTGCGGACCGTTGAGGGTGTCGTACGGGCCGGGCAGGCCGTTGCCGGTGGAGACGTAGAGATCGACACCACGCAAACCCTCGGCGTTGACGTACGGGTCGTTCTCGACCCACTCCTCCGAGCCCTGCGGACCCCACATGTTCATGGTGTCGCCGCCGCCCCAGGTCTCGACCGTGAGCTTCACGAACTCGGAGCCGACCGGGTCGGAAGTCTGCGCGCACCCGCTGTAGGCGGCGGCCGCCTTGTACAGGCCGGGCTTGGCGATCGGCAGCGCGAGCACGGTGGTGCCCGAGGTGGACAGGCCGGCGATGGCGTTCACGCCGTTGGTGCCCAGCGCGCCGTCGATCAGCGGGGGAAGTTCCTCGGTGAAGAAGGTCTTCCACTTGTTGCGGCCGACGACCGGGTCATCCTTGATCCAGTCGGTGTAGTAGCTCCAGGAGCCGCCGATCGGCTGGATGACGTTGACGTTCTTGTCGCCGAGGAACGCCAGCGCGTCGGTCTTGGCGACCCAGGACGCGGCATCCTCGCCGCCACCGGCACCGTTGAGCAGGTACAGGGTGGGGCGCGGGACGGAGGCGTCGGCCGGGCGTTGCACGTCGACGATGATGTTCTGGTCCATGGCCGCGGAGTACACGTGCAGCCGCAGGCTGCGGGAATCCTTGACCTCGGCCTTGACGATCTTGGAGCCGTCCTCGGAAACGGGGTTGGCGAGCAGGGTTTTGGAATCGATGATCGGATCAGCCGAGGCCGGGCTCGTGCCGAGGCCGGACATCAGTCCGGCGGCCACTGCGGTTGCCGCGATCATCGCCGCGGCGCGGGAGCCACGACGCCGGGAGTGCCGACGAATCAATTTCGCACCTTCGCTTCGTTTCGAATGGGTTGCACCACGCCAGAACCCTACGGGTTACCAGGCCGCTACAACAGTAGGAATCGTTACAACAGCGCGGTCATATCATGCCTCACCAGCCACACCGATCTCATCGGGCCCCTGCCTCCCGGTCACCCGCATCGAGCAGCTCCGCCAGGCGCGGTCCGATCTCGGCCAGCGCTTGCGGTGAGGTCATCTGATCATGCACCACCGCGACCGGCCGGTCGCGCACCTCGCCGTCGACATACGGCGACCAATTCCGTGCCGCCGTCTCGTGTCCGAGCGCGCTGAAGTACTCCAGCCTGCCCCGGAACACCGCGGGCCGGTGCTCGGCGATCAGCTCGGCCGAGCGCACGGCGCTGCGGTAGATCCGGCGCACCCGTTCCGGGGTGAGCACGGCCATGTTGGCCGGGATGATCGCGTGCAGCGCGGCAAGCCCGTCCTCGCTGAGGTCGCGCACGCCCGCGGCGGGCAGTGCCGCGCCGAGGTCGACGCCGAGTTCGGCGAGCGCGTCGCGGACCGCGGTATGGAAATCGGGGACGTCGATGTCGGGGTGCGAGTCGAGCATCGCCAGCAGCGAGACCCGCTCCCCCGCCGCCTGCAGTTCGGTGGCGACGGCGTGCGCGAGCACACCGCCCAGCGACCAGCCCATCAGCCGGTACGGACCGTGCGGCTGCTCGGCCCTGATCTCGGCGACGTAGCGGCGGGCCATCTCGGTGAGCGTGCCGGGCAGGTAGCCCGCCTCGCTCAGCGCGGGCGACTGCAGGCCGAAGATCGGCCGCCGCGCCGGAATGTACTGGGCCAGACCGGCATAGCACCAGGACAGGCCGTACATCGGGTGCACGCAGAACAGCGGGCCACCCGCTTCGGTGCCGTGCGGCACCCGGTTGCGGATGGGCAGCAGCACGCCGAGGGCGTCGTCGGATTCGAGGTCGTAGTCGCCGGTTCCGGACTGGGTGGCGTCGATGCGGTCGGCCAGCGCGGCGACCGTGGCGTCGGTGAAGAACCACTGCACCCGCACCTCGGCGCCGATCCTGGTCCGCAGCCTGCTGATCGCCCTGGTGGCGACCAGCGAGTTACCGCCGAGCTCGAAGAAGTCGTCGTCGAGGCCGACCTTGCCCGCGCCGAGAACTTCCGCGTACACCTCGGCGACCGCGCGCTGCAGCGGGGTCGTCGGCGGGCGGTAGGGCCGGGTGGTGACCGCGGGTAGCGGCAGCGCCTTGCGGTCGAGCTTGCCGCTCGCGTTGAGCGGCAACGACTTCAGCGTCACCAGGGCCGATGGCACCATGTACGACGGCAGCGCCGCGCGAGCATGGGCGAGCAGCGCCGTCTCGTCGAGGCCGTTACCGCTCTCGATCGAGTAGCCGGCGGCGGGGGCCGCCGTCTCGGGCTTGTCGTTCTCGGCGGGCACCACATAGCCGACGAGCCGGTCGCCAGTCGGTCCGTGCACGAGGGCGACGGCGGCGTGCCGGACATCCGGGTACTCGCGCAGCACGGCCTCGACCTCACCGAGCTCGATCCGTTGACCACGCAACTTCACCTGGAAATCGCTGCGCCCCAGGTACTCCAGCTCCTGCTCGGCGGTCCAGCGGACCACGTCGCCGGTGCGGTAGAGCCTGCCGCCACCGGGCTGGGCGACGAACCGCTCGGCGGTCAGCGCGGGCGCGCCGAGGTAGCCGCGCGCCAGCTGCACGCCTTCGAGGTACAGCTCGCCCGCGGTGCCGGGCGGCACCGGCCGCAGCTGCCGATCGAGCACATGCACGCGGGTGTTGGCGACGGGAGCGCCGATCGGAATGCTCACGGCGGCACCGGCTTCGGCCTGCGCGGCGGTGACGACGGTCGCCTCGGCCGGGCCGTACCAGTTGATCAGGTCGACGCCGGGCAATGCCTGCGCGAACCGCCGTGCGGTCGACGCCGACAGCGCCTCACCGGCGGCGAATACCCGTCGCAGCGCGGGGAACTCGGCCGCGCGGCCGTCGGCGAGGAAGGCGTCGAGCATGGACGGCACGAAATGCACCGTGGTGACGGCACGTTCGGCGAGCACCCGGGCCAGGTAGACCGGATCGCGGTGGCCGTCGGGTTCGGCGATCACCACGGTCGCGCCGGTCTGCAACGGCCACAACAGCTCCCAGGTGGAGATGTCGAAGGTGACCGGCGTCTTGTGCAGCACCACGTCGCTGGGGCCGTGCGGGTAGGCGCGCTGCGCCCAGCGGAACTGGGCGACCAGCTGGCGGTGGGTGAGCATGACGCCCTTGGGCGTACCGGTGGAGCCGGACGTGTGGATGACGTAGGCCAGGTTGTCCGGCCGCGGCGCGGCCATCGGCACCGGCGCGGCCGTACCCAGGTTGTCGATCTCGACGACGGGAACTGCCGCGGCGGTGTCGAATCCGGTACCGCCGGTGGTGAGCACGCAGACGGGAGCGGCCGCGGCCAGTACCCGCTCGGTGCGCTCGGCCGGATGATCCGGGTCGACCGGCACATAGGCGGCACCGGTGCGCAGCACCGCGTAGATCGCGGTCACCAGATCGATGCCGCGTCGCATCGCGACCGCGACCAGCGCCTCGGGGCCAGCGCCCTCGGCGCGCAGCGCGGCGGCGAGGGCCCGCACCCTGGCGTCGAATTCGCCGTAGGAAAGCGAGGTTTCGCCCTCGACGAGCGCGACGGCGTCGGGCGACTTCGTCACCTGCGCGTCGAACAGCGACAGCAGGGTCGACTCGTCGAGCAGCTCCGGCGCGTCGGTGGCGTTGACCGCGGACAGGGTCGCGCGTTCCTCCGCCAGCAGCACGTCGATCTCGGCGATCCGCGCGTGCGGCGTCCTGGTGAAGCGGGCGAGCAGCATCGAGAAGCGTTGCGCGAGTGCGGTCGCGGTGTCCTCGCCGAAGACGTCGCGCAGGTATTTCACCGAGACGCGCAGCTGTCCGTCGGCGACGACCTGCACGGTCAGCGGGTAGTGCGTGCCGTTGGTCGCGTCCATTCCGGTGACGGCCGCCGACCCGGTGGCGGCCTTGGCCAGGCCTTCCCGGTCGACCGGGAAGGATTCGAACACGACCAGCGAGTCGAACAGGGCCTCGATGCCCGCGATCTCCTGGATCTCGCCGAGCCCGAGGTAGTGGTGATCGAGCAGCGCGGCCTGATCGTCCTGCAGCCCGCGCAGCAGTTCGGCGACGGTGTCGCCGGGCCGCACCCGCACCCGCACCGGGATGGCGTTGAGGAACAGGCCGACCATGCGTTCCACGCCGTCGAGCGCGGCGGGCCTGCCGGAGACGGTCGCGCCGAACACGACGTCGTCGCGGTCGACAAGGCGCGCGATGAGCACGCCCCACGCGGCCTGGACCACGGTGTTCACCGTGACGCCGAGACCCGCGGCGAGTTCGCTCAGCGCGGCGGTGTCGGCCTGCGACAGCGCGAAGCCGGTTTCGCCTGTCCCCGTAGCGATCTCGCGACCCTGGTCGACCGGGGCCAGCGGGGTCGGCTCGGCGAGACCGGTGAGCGCGGCCCGCCAGGCCTGGCGCGCGGCCTCGGGGTCCTGCTCGACCAGCCAGGCCAGGTAGTCGCGGTAGGGCGCCGGTTTCGGCAGGCGCCGGGTGCGAGCGCCGACCGCGTAGGCGGTGAGCAGTTCCTGCAGCAGCAGCGGGGTCGACCAGCCGTCGATCAGGATGTGGTGGCTGGTGACCAGCAGGTGCGCGGTGTCCGGCGTGCGCACCAGGGTGAAGCGCAGCAGGGGCGCGACGGCCATGTCGAAGTGCGCGGCCACGTCGGCCGCTCTGATCCGCTGGTAGGACGCGGCGTCGGCGTCGATGACCTGCCACGGCACGTCGATGTCGTCGAGCACCACCTGCAGCGGGGTGCCCGCGGCGTCGGTGGCGAAGGCGACGCGCAGGTTGTCGTGCCGGTCGAGCACCGTCTGCGCGGCGCGGTGCAGTCGCTCGGCGTCGACGGCCGGGTCGAGGTCGAGGACGAACTGGGTGATGTAGGGGTCGACCGAGTTCTCCGCGAGCAGGGCGTGGAACAGCATGCCCGATTGCAGCGGCGTCACCGGCCACACGTCGCTGAGCAGCGGGTAGCGCCGGGCGAGCCGGCCGAGTTCGGTCTGGCCGAGGCGCACCAGCGGGAAGTCCGACGGGGTGAATCCGCCTGCGCCGGGGCGCAATCCGTGTTCAGCGAGGCCGCCGAGCGCGCGGATCCAGTGTTCGGCGAAGGTCTTGACCGCGTCGGCGGTGAGCACCGCGGTGGCGTAGTCGAAGCGGGCGACCATGCCGTCGTCGGTGGCGTCGACGGTCAGGGCCAGCGCCAGGTCGTCGGCGGTGACGTCGGTGTGCACCCTGGCCGGGCGTAGATCGCGGAAGCGCACCGCGAACCGGCCACGGTCGAGCGCGCGCACGCTGTCGGCGGCCTCGACGTCGAGGTAGCGCAGCAGGCCGAAGCCGGCACCGTGCGCGGGCACGGTCCGGCGCAGTTCCTTGATCTGGGCCAGCGCGATACCGGCGGCCGGTCCGCCGACGAGCGCGTCGGCGATGTCGACACCCTCCAGGCGCAGCGCCAGCGGGTAGTCGGTGGTGAACCCGCCGACGACGTTCTCCGCGTCGGGCCTGCCGAGCACGCGCTGGTCGGCGCGCAGCCGGACCACGGTGCCCATCGCCCGCGCGGCGGCGGAGTCGGCCGCGGTGGCCAGGGCGAGCGCGGCGGCGGTGAGCAGCACCTCGTCGATGGTGGCGCGGTAGGCCTCGGCGACCGTGCCGACAGCGGCGGTGCCCTCGCCGGTGATGCTCAGCGAGACCCGGTTGCGCTGGCCCAGATCCGCGGATTCGGCTGCCCTGGAACGGATCGCGCGATGCCAGTACTCGCGTTCGGTGCGGGCGCGGGCCGAGGACGGGTAGTCGGCGAGCCTGCGCACGAGATCGCCGAGCCCGGCATCGGGTGCGGCGGGTGCCGCGTGGCGGCCGCGGCTCCACGCGGTGGTCAGCTGGTCGACGACCGAACGCCACGACGCCTCGTCCAGGACGAGGGCGTTGGCGACCACGACCAGGGTGGAGCCGCGCTCGCCGTTGCCGGTGAGCACGAAGTGGATATTGCGGCCCTCGTCCGGATCGAGCGCGGCGGCGGCCGCGGCGACGATATCGTCGACCGGCAGCGAGGACTCACCGTCGGTGGCGTCGAGCTTGCGGAAGGCGTCGCCGGTTCGCTCCTCCTGCGACGGAATCACCACAACCGGTGTGGTGCCGGAGCGGTCGAGGACCGCCCACAGCATCGGATGCTGGTTCATCACGGCGTGGGCGACCTCGGCGACCGCCTCGTCGGAACAGTCAGCGGGCACGTCGAGCAGCACGGCCCGTGGTTCGACCGCGCTCTCCCCCGCCTCGACCAGCTGGGCCGCGGTGGCGGTCAGCGGCAGGGCGGCGGGCCGCGTGCCGGCGTCCAGCGTGACCTCGGCGCGCCCGGCGAGCGCACCGACGGTGCGCGCGTCGAACAGGTCACGCGGGCGCAGCACCACGCCCGCCGCCGCGGCCCGGGAGACCACCTGGATGGCGGTGATGCTGTCGCCGCCGAGGGCGAAGAAGTCGTCGTCGAGGCCGACCCGGTCGTGGCCGAGTACCTCGCCGATCACCCGGGCGACGACGCGTTCGGCCGCCGTGCGCGGCGGCCGGTGCTCGCTGCGCACGGTGACCGGGTCCGGCAGTGCGCGCCGGTCCAGTTTGCCCGCGGGGGTCAGCGGGAGTTCGTCGAGGACGACGATCGTGGCGGGCACCATGTAGTCGGGCAGTACCCGCGCGGCCAGGGCGGTGAGTTCGGCGGGGTCGAGCCGCTCCCCCGGTTCGGCGAGGACGTAGGACACCAGCATGGTCGCGCCCGCGCCGTTGTCGCGGCCGAGGGTGGTGACCCAGGAGACGCCGGGAGCCGCTGCCAGGACGGCGTCGATCTCGCCGAGTTCGATCCGCAGGCCACGGATCTTCACCTGGAAGTCGTTGCGGCCCACGAACTCCAGGACGTCGCCGTGGCGGCGGACGAGGTCGCCGGTGCGGTAGAGGCGGGAGCCTTCGGGTCCATACGGGTCGGCGACGAAGCGTGTTGCGGTCAAGCTGAAGCGGCGGTGGTAGCCGCGGGCCAGCTGGATGCCGCCCAGGTACAGCTCACCGGTGACGCCCTCGGGGACCGGGCGCAGGCGCTCGTCGAGGACCAGCGCGCGGATGCCGCGGATCGGACCGCCCATATGCACCGCCGCGCCCGGCTCGAGCGGGTCGCTGATGCAGGTCATGATGGTGGTCTCGGTGGGACCGTAGCCGTTGTGGAACTTGCGCTGCGGCAAAGTGTTCCAGCGTGCGACGAGATCATCCGGCACGTGCTCGCCGCCGACTACCAGCGCGCGCAGGCCGGGCACACCGGCAGGGTCGAGCGTGGCGACGACCGCGGGCGTGAGGAAGGTGTGCGTCACGTTTTCGGACCGGATGAGCTCGGCGAGCTCGGTACCGCCGACCGAGCCCGCTGGTGCCACCACGAGCGTGCCTGCGCCGCCGAGCGCGAGCAGCAGCTCGAGCATGGACGCGTCGAACGACGGCGAGGCGAAAGCCAGTGCGCGCGTGTCGGAATCGAGGCCGTAGCGCTCCTTCTGCTCGGCGCAGAAGTTGGCGAGCCCGGCATGGGTGACGACGACGCCCTTGGGCAGACCGGTCGAGCCGGAGGTGTAGATCATGTACGCGCCGTTGCCGGTTCGCGGCTGGGATCGCAGCTCGATCTCGCGCAGGCCGACCGAGGCGTAGCCCGCGACCTCGCCCATGAATTTCCGATCGTCGAGCGCGACCCAGCCGCCGTCGCCGGGCAGGGTGGGCAGCCCGGTGAGCTCGGCGGTGAGCGTGATGCCGAAGACCGCGTCGGCGTCGGCGACCATGTGACTGATCCGCTCGGCCGGGTACCCGGGATCGATCGGCACGATCATCGCGCCGGTGCGGGCGATCGACCAGACGGCGAGCACCGATTCGACCGACCGCCGGATCGCCACGGCGACAGCGACGTCCGGTCCCGCGCCGCGGGCGATGAGTCCGCGGGCCAGCTGGTTGGCCGCCGCGTCGAGCTGGGTGTAGGTGAAGCCGCGGCCGTCACCGCGCACGGCGACACCCGTCGGGTTGGCGCGCACGGCGGCATCCATCAGCTGCGACAGCGTGCGTTCGGGTTCGGCGGGCCTGCCCGCGAAGGTGGTCTGCGCGGTGAACTCGGCGTCGTCGAGGAGGTCGACGTCACCCACCGCGATCTCCGGATCGGCGACCAGCTCGGCGAGCACGCGGGTGAACCGCGCACCGAAGGCCCGCACCGTCGACTCGTCGAACAGGTCTGTGGCGTAGGTGAATTCGGCGTGCATGCCGCCGTGGTCGGGCCGTTCGCGCACGGTGAGCAGCAGGTCGAACTTGGCCTCGGAGGTGCGGGCGTCCAGCGCGCTCACCCCGATGCCGGGCAGTTCGAACGCGACCGGGGCGAGGTTCTCGAACGACAGCGCCACCTGGAACAGCGGATGCCTGCCCGCCGATCTGGCCGGCTGCACCGCCTCGACGACCCGCTCGAACGGGATGTCGGCGTGCGCGAAGGCCCGCAGGTCGGTGTCGCGGGTCTGCCGCAGCAGCGCGGTGAACGGCTCGGCCTCGGCGATCCGGCTGCGCAGCACCAGGGTGTTGACGAACATGCCGACGAGATCGTCGAGCTCACGGGCACCGCGGCCCGCGATCGGGGTGCCGATCGCGACGTCGTCGGTGCCGCTGGTGCGGGCCAGCAGCACCGCGAGCGCGGCCTGCACGACCATGAACACGGTGACACCCTCGGCGCGGGCCAGCCCGGCCAGGTCCGCGTGCAGCGTCGCGTCGATCTCGACGGTGCTGACGGCGCCCGCGAAGGACTGCACGGGCGGGCGCGGCCGGTCGGCGGGCAGCGCGATCTCCTCGGGCACGCCCGCGAGTTCCCCGGTCCAGTAGGCCAGCTGCGCGGCGGCCGTCGAGCCGGGATCGGCTTCGTCGCCGAGCGATTCCCGTTGCCACACCGCGTAATCCGCGTACTGGAGCGGCAGCGGCGACCAAGCGGGCGTCGCGCCCTCGGTGCGCGCGGTGTAGGCCAGCACCAGGTCACGGGTGAGCGGACCCATCGAGAAGCCGTCGGCGGCGATGTGATGCGCGACGAACACCAGCACGTGGTCGTCGGCGCCGAGGCGCAGCAGCCGCAGTCGCACCGGTGGCGCGGTGGTGACGTCGAATCCGGTGGCGACCGTGCGGCGCACCTCGTCGGCGACCTCGTCAGCGGTGACCGGCACTGGCGTCAGGTCGATGCGCACCGCACCGGGCGCGAGGATCTCCTGCACCGGATCGGATCCGGAACCACCGCCGTCGAGCACCGGGTAGCGGGTGCGCAGGACCTCGTGCCGGGCGAACAGGTCGCCGACGGCGACGCCGAGGGCGGCCAGGTCGAGGGCGCCGGTGAGGCGGATCGCGGCGGGGATGTTGTAGACCGTGGCGTCGGGGTCGAGCTGGTTGAGCAGCCACATCCGCTGCTGTGCCAGTGACAGCGGCAGTCGTTCCGGGCGCGGTCCGGCGACCAGCGGCAGCGCGGCGAGTTCGTCGGACCGGTGCACGCGCAGGGCGAGGTCGGTGACCGTCGGTGCCTCGAACAGCAGGCGAACGCCGACTGCCCGATCCAGTGCGGCGCCGATGCGGGCGGCGGCCCTGGTGGCGAGCAGGGAGTTGCCGCCGAGCGCGAAGAAGTCGTCGTCGGCGCCGACCGCGTCGACACCGAGAATCTCGGCGTAGACCCCGGCGACGAGCTGTTCGGTCGGTGTCGCGGGCGCACGGAACGCGGCGGCCTCGAAGACCGGCGCGGGCAGCGCGGCCCGGTCCAGCTTGCCGTTGACCGTGCGCGGCAGTTCGTCGAGCACGACGAACGCATCCGGCACCAGGTAGGCGGGCAACTTGTCACGCAGCGCGGACTTCACCTGCGCCGCATCGGGTTCCGTGCCGATGATGTAGGCGACCAGTCGATCCCCGAAGTGCGGATCGGCGTGGACCAGCACCGCGGCTTGCGTGATCTCGGGCAGACCGAGCAGGGCCGCTTCGACCTCGCCCGGCTCGACCCGGAAACCACGGATCTTCACCTGGAAATCGGTGCGGCCCAAATAGTTCAGGGTGCCGTCCCCGTTGCGGGCGACCAGGTCGCCGGTGCGGTACATGCGGGCGCCCGGCTCGAACGGGTCCGCGACGAAGCGTTCGGCGGTGAGTGCGGCCTTGCGCAGGTAGCCGCGGGCCAGCTGCACGCCCGCGAGATACAGCTCGCCCCTGACGCCAGGGGCGACCGGGCGCAGGCGCTCGTCGAGGACGTAGACGCGGCAGTTCCATTCGGGCGTGCCGATGGGCACGGTCAGCGCATCGGCCGTGGTCACCCGGTGGTCGGTGATCGAGACGGCGGCCTCGGTGGGGCCGTACAGGTTGTCGATCCTGGTATCGGACAGCGCGGTCAGCAGGCGCTGCGCGAGCGGGGCGGGCAGTGCCTCGCCGATGGCGAGAATGCGCCTCAGCGGCTGCTCGACGGTGTGCGTCGCCGACTGGTGGCCTGCCTCCCAGTAGCCGGACAGCGCGTCCAGCAGCGAGGGGACCGCGGTCAATGTGGTGACCCCGGCGTCGGTGATGAGCGCGTCCAGGTAGGCGGGGTCGCGGTGTCCGTCGGGGGCGGCGATCACCAGGCGGCCGCCGCAGACCGCGGCGGACCAGAATTCCCACACCGACAGGTCGAAGGTGGCGGGGGTCTTCAGCAGGAAGGCATCGGTGGCGTCGGTGCCGAATTCGCCGCGCAGCCAGTGCAACTGGTTGACCACGGCGGCGTGCGGCACGGCGACACCCTTGGGGCGGCCGGTGGAGCCGGAGGTGAAGATGACGTAGGCCGTGTTCTCCGGGCGCAGCGGCGCGCGGCGGTCGGCGTCGGTGACCGGCGACGGGTCGACGGACCGGAGCACCGGATGATCGACCCGGACCACCGGTGCGGCATCGGTGCGGAAACCGTTGCTGAGCACGCAGATCGGCGCGGCCGTGCCGAGGATGTAGTCGGTGCGATCGGCGGGCTGGTCCGGATCGATCGGCACGTACGCGCCGCCGGATCGGGTCACCGCGTACATGGCGACGACGAGGTCGATCGAGCGCGGCAGAGCGAGCGCGACGAGGGACTCCGGGCCGACGCCCAGCGAGATCAGGTGGCGGGCGAGGCGGTTCACCCGCGCCTCGAACTCGGCATAGGTGAGTTCGAGGCGCCCCTCGGGCAGGTCGGCGACCAGCGCGACGGCCTCGGGGCGGGCCAGCGACGGCAGGTCGGCCAGTGTGCCGACGGGAACAGCGAGATCGGCGGCGCCGGTGATGATCTCGGCGGCACGTTCGGCGGCGGTACGCAGGTCGACATCGCCGACGACCACGCCGGGCTCGCGCACCACCACGTCGAGCAGCAGCGTGAGCCGATCGGCGAACGCCGTCACGGTGGCCGCGTCGAACAGATCGGTGGCGTAGGTGAAGAAGCCCTCGATACCGGTCGGCGCACCGTCGGCGTCGTAGCCGTCGCCCACGATCAGATGCAGATCGAACTGCGAGACAGCCAGTTCCGCCGACACCGGCGCGATCCGCAGGCCGGGCAGTTCCAGCGCGGCACGATCCACGTTCTGGAAGGACAGGCCCACCTGGAACAGCGGATGCCGAGCCGTGGAGCGCGGCGGATCGAGCACCTCGACGAGCCGCTCGAACGGGACGTCGGCGGCGGCGAAGGCGGCCAGGTCGCTCGCGCGCTGGGCGGCGAGGAGATCGGTGAAGGCGGCATTGCCGTCATAGCGGGTACGCAGCACGACGGTATTGACGAACATGCCGATCAGGTCGTCGAGTTCGCGTTCACCACGCCCGGCGACCGGGGTGCCGACAGCCACATCGGCGGCCGAGGCCAACCGGGCCAGCAGCACGGCGAAGGCGGTGTGCAGCACCATGAATACGGTGGCGCCACTGTCCTGCGCGATCCGGGCGAGCCCGGCGTGGGTGGCCGCGTCGACCCGCACGGGTACCCGGCCGCCGGCCAGCGAGGCCACGGCGGGACGGGGGCGATCGGCGGGCAGCTCCACAAGATCCGGCAGGCCGGACAATTCGTCGCGCCAGAACGAGATCTGCTTGGCGGCAGCGGAATCGGTGTCGGTGTCGTCGCCGAGTCTGTCGAGCTGCCACAGCGCGTAGTCGGCGTACTGCACCGGCAGGGTGGCCCAGCCGGGCGCATGGCCCGCGGTCCGAGCCAGGTATGCGGTGGTCACATCGCGCACCAGCGGCACCATCGACGACGCGTCCGCGGCGATGTGGTGCACCACGACAGCGAGCACGTATTCGGTGGGCGCGTCGGGCTCGGCGCCGGTGAGATCGAACAGCCGAACCCGGAGCGGGACCTCGGTGGTCACATCGAACGCGGTCGCCGCGAGCGCGGTGATCTGCTCGACGAGATCAGCCGCGACGCGGTGGACAGACACGTCCAAGTCGACCTGCTCGACCGGGAGCACCTGCTGGATCGGACCGTCACCGGTGTCGGGGTAGATCGTGCGCAGCACTTCGTGCCTGGCCAGCACGTCGCGCAGGGCGGCGGCGAGGGCGGCCACGTCCAGGCTGCCGGTCAGGCGCAGCGCGAACGGGAGGTTGTAGGCGGCGGCGCCGTCACCACCGGAGCCCTGGTCGAAGCGGTTGAGGAACCACATGCGCCGCTGAGCGGGCGAGAGCGGCAGCTCGGCAGGACGGTCCAGCGTGCCGAGCCCACTGGTGGATTCCACACCCGCGTCGGGGTCGAGCGCGGCGGCGAGGCCCGCGACGGTCGGGGTCTCGAACAGGGTGCGCACGGCGACCCGGCCGCCGGTGGCCGCGCCGAGGCGGGCGACCAGCTTGGTGGCGATCAGCGAGTTGCCGCCGAGGGCGAAGAAGTCGTCGTCGGCGCCGATATCGGTGCGGCCGAGCACTTCTCCGAACAGTGCCGCGACCAAGCGCTCCTGCTCGGTGCTCGGAGCACGGAAGGCACGCGCGGTGAAGTGTGGTGCGGGTAGCGCCTTGCGATCAAGCTTGCCGCTGGCATTGAGCGGCAACGCGTCGAGCACGGTGACGGCGGCCGGAACCATATAGACGGGCAGGGTTTTCGAGGCGAAAGCCTGGAGCCGGTCCGGCTCCGCCGCGTGACCGGGTCCCGGCACGACATAGGCGACGAGCTGGTCACCGAGTTCGGTCGAGGCGACCAAAGCCACTGCCTGGCTAACGGATTCGTGGGCGAGCAGCGCGGTCTCGATCTCACCGAGCTCGATCCGCTGACCACGGAACTTCACCTGGAAGTCGATGCGGCCCAGGTAATCCAGGCGATGCGGCGCGGTCGTGGTGGGACGGCGCCACACCACGAGATCGCCGGTCCGGTACATGCGCTTGCCCGCGTCGAACGGGTCGGCGACGAAGCGGTCCGCGGTCAGACCCGGCCGCGCGACATAGCCACGGGCGAGCTGGTCACCCGCGAGATAGAGCTCACCCGCGATACCGGGCGGCACGGGTCGCAGCCGCGAATCCAGCACGTAGACACGGGTATTCCACTGCGGTAGACCGATCGGCACCGTGCGCTCGCCCGCGCGGGCAGGCCAGTAGGTCACCGACACAGCAGCCTCGGTGGGCCCGTACAGGTTGTGCAGCCGAGCCGAGCTGACCGCGGCCATGGCGTCGACGGTCTCCGGCGGCAGCGCCTCGCCGATGACGAACACCTCGCGCAACGACGGCATCGAGCCCGGCACCACGTCGCGATCGGCGGGCGCGGATGCGGAGCGTGACCGCTCATCGCCGTCGAGAGCCGCACCGTTCGACGCCGCTTGCGCCGCGAACACCGTGAGCATCGACGGCACGAAATCGGTGACGGTCACCTTGTGCCGATCGATCAGGTCGATCAGATACGCCGGATCACGATGCCCGTCCGGGGTGGCGAGCACCAGCGTCGCGCCGACCCGCAACGGCATGAAATAGCCCCACAGCGACACATCGAAGGTCGTCGCGGTCTTCTGCAGATACACATCACCCAGGGCCAGCGGGTATTTCGCCAGCATCCACACCAGCTGGTTGTGGATGGCCGCGTGCGAGATCGCGACGCCCTTGGGCTTGCCGGTGGAACCGGAGGTGAAGATGACGTAGGCAGGGTGATCGGCGCGCAGCGGCGCGCGCAGCTCCGCCGGACGCACCGGGTCGACAGGCACACCCCGGGTGTCGAGCTCGTCGAGCAGCAGCAGTTCGGTCCCCGCGGGCACCGCCATCACCTCGGCGCTCACGACCGCGGCCGGGCGGGCGGTGTCGAGAATGTAGGCGATGCGCTCGGCCGGATGATCCGGGTCGAGCGGCACGTACGCGCCACCCGCGGAGAGCACCGCGTACATGGCGACGACGAGTTCCGGCGATCGCCGGATCGCCAGGCCGACAAGCCCTTCCGGGCCGACGCCGGCCTGGATCAGCAGCCGGGCCAGTGCATTGACGCGCTCGTCGAACTGCCGATAGGTCAGTTCGGCGCCCTCGTACACCAGCGCGGTGGCGTCCGGATGTGCCTGGACCGCACGGCGATACGCGTCCAGCATCAGCTCCGGCGCCACGGGGTGTCCGGTCCCGTTCCAAGCGACCAGAGTCTGTTCACGCTCGGCCGGGGTGAGCAGGTCGATGTCGGCGATCGCCACATCGGCGTCGGCGGCGACCGCGTCGAGCAGGTGGGTGAAGCGACCGGCCAGCGTCTCGATCGACTCGGCGTCGAACAGATCGGTGGCGTAGTTGAAGGACGCGGCCATCGGCTCAGTCGGGTCGCTGCCGGGCACGATGGTCAGCTGGAGGTCGAAACGCGCTACCACGCCGTCGAATTCGACGGGTGCCGCATCGAGGCCGGGCAGCCGCAGGTTCGGCAGATCCAGGTTCTGGAAGAACAGCGCGACCTGGAACAGCGGGTGGTGGGCCTGCGAACGAACCGGATCCAGGAGTTCGACCAGACGCTCGAACGGCAGGTCGGCATTGCCGAAGGCGGCCAGGTCGGCGCGCTTGGTCTCGCGCAGCAGCTCGGCGAAGCTCGCCCGCTGGTCGATGCGCGAGCGCAGCACCAGGGTGTTGACGAACATGCCGATCAGGTCGTCGAGTTCACGCGCGCCGCGCCCGGCGACGGGGGTGCCGATGGCGATGTCGTCGGCGTGCGCGAGCCTGCCGAGCAGCACCGCGAAGGCGGCGTGCACGACCATGAACTCCGAAGCGCCGCTGCGCTGGGCCAGCGCGGCGACCGCGGCGTGCACCGACGCCGGGATCTGGAAGCCGAATTCGGCGCCGCGGCCGGTGAATACCGGCGGGCGCGGGCGATCGGTGGGCAGGTCGAGGCGATCGGGCAGCCCGGCCAGCGCCTCGCGCCAGTGCGCGATCTGCGCGGTGGCGAGCGAATTCGGGTCCTCTTCGCTGCCGAGCAGTTCCCGGTGCCACAGCGTGTAGTCGGTGTACTGCACCGGCAGCGGCTGCCAGCTCGGCCGCGACCGGTTACGGCGCGCGAGGTAGGCGCCGAGCAGGTCACGCAGCAGCGGCGCGACAGAGGCGCCGTCGGCGGTGATGTGGTGCAGCGCCACCGCGAGCACGTGGTCACGCGGGCCGAGTTCGGCCAGCGCCACCCGCAGCGGCACGCCGGCGGCGACGTCGAAGCCGGTGGCGGCGAATTCGCCCAGCCACAGCGGCAATTCGTCCTCGGTGAGCGAGTCGACCAGCACATCGGGCACCGCGTCGGCGATCGGCAGCACCACCTGGTGGCCGACACCGTCGGCCACCTGGCCATCGGGCGCCCCGCCGTCGTAGACCGGGTAGTAGGTGCGCAGGGATTCGTGCCGGTGCACCAGGTCGGTCAGCGCGGCGTGCAGGGCCCGCGCGTCGAACGGACCGGCCAGCCGCAGCGCGAACGGGATGGTCTCGGCGGTGGAGTTCGGATCGAACTGGTTGAGGAACCACATCCGCCGCTGCGCGGGCGAGAGCGGGATCAGCTCGGGCCGCTCGCGGCGCGTCAGCGGGGCGTGGCCGCCCGCACCCTTGAGCGGTTCGAGCAGCACTGCCAGGCCGGCGACCGTCGGGCTCTCGAAGACATGACCCGCGGGCACCCGCGCCGACAGCTCGGCACCGAGCCGGGCCGCGGCCTGGGTGGCCAGCAGCGAATTGCCGCCGAGGGCGAAGAAGTCGTCGTCGGCGCCGACCGGTCGCTCCGGCGCGAGCAACTCGGTGAAGATGTAGGCGACCAGTTCCTCCATCGCCCCCGATGGCGCGCGGAACTCCTTGGCGCGCAAGACCGGTGCGGGCAGCGCGGCGCGGTCGAGCTTGCCGACGGGTGTCAGCGGGATGGTGTCGAGCACGGTCAGCGCGGTCGGCACCATGTGCGCGGGCAGACCTGCCTTGGCGTGTGCGAGCAGCTGGTCGAGGTCGATCGTCGCGCCCGGCATCGCGTGCACGTAGGCGGCGAGAATCGTTGTGCCGTTGTCGAGTTCGTGACCGACGGTCACGGCGAAGTCGACGCTGTCGTGCGCGGTGAGCACGGTGTCGATCTCGCCGAGCTCGATCCGGAAACCACGGACCTTCACCTGGAAGTCGTTGCGGCCGACGAACTCGACCGCGCCGTCGGGACGCCTGCGCACCAGGTCGCCCGTGCGGTACATGCGTCCACCGGCGGGATCGAACGGGTCGGTGACGAAACGGGATGCCGTCAGCGCCGGTCGCCCGTGATAGCCGCGGGCCAGCTCGTTGCCCGCGATGTACAGCTCGCCGATCATCCCGTCCGGCACCCGGACCAGGCGTTCGTCGAGCACGTATTCGGTGACCCCGCGCAGCGGCGGGCCGAAGTTCACGGCCGCGCCCGGCGCCAGCGCGGCGCTGATGTTGGTCATGATGGTGGTCTCGGTCGGCCCGTAGCCGTTGTGGAAATGCCGTGTTCCCGAGGGCAATTCGGTGGCCCAGCGGCGGACCATGGCGGGCGGGACGTCCTCGCCGCCGCTGGCGATCACGACCAGGTCGTCCAGCCCGGCCGGGTCCACCGAGGCGAGCGCGGCGGCGGTGATGAACATGTGCGTCACCGACTCGCGGCGCAGCACCTCGGCGAGCTCGGGCCCGCCGAAGATCCCGGCGGGCGCGATCACCATGGTCGCCGCGGCGCCGACCGCCATCAGCAGTTCGAGCACGGCGCCGTCGAATGAGGGCGAGGCGAAGTGCAAGGTCCGCGAGGTGTGCTCGATGCCGTAGAGCGCGCGCTGTTCGGCGCAGAATCCGGCCAGGCCCGCGTGGGTCACCACGACGCCCTTGGGCAGGCCGGTGGAGCCCGAGGTGTAGGTGATGTAGGCCGGGTGGGTCAGCCGCAGCGGGCGCACCCGGTCGGCGAAGGTCACCGGGTCGCCGGGCTGCTCCTCGGCGGCGCGGCGCACGGCCGGATCGTCGAGGCACAGCCAGTCGACGGTGCCGGGCAGCCGATCCAGCGCGGCGCCGACCGCGAGACCGAGCACCGCGCCGGAATCGGCGAGCATGTGCGTGACGCGGGCAGGCGGATAGTTCGGGTCGACCGGCAGGAACGCGGCACCGGCCTTGGTGACCGCCCACATAGCCAGCACCGAGGCCGGCGAACGCGGGATGCCGATGGCGACGATGTCCTCGGGACCGACACCGCGCGCGATCAGCAGCCGGGCCAGCTGGTTGGCGCGTTCGTCGAGCTCGGCGTAGGTCCAGCGCACCGGTGCGGACACGCCGTCGTCCCAGGACAGCGCGAGGCCGCCCGGGTTGGATTCCACGGCGACGGACAGCAATTGCGGCAGCGACTTTCCGCGCTGCCGGGCCCGGGCGCCGGACGCCCTGCTGGCCCGGGTCACGCCCGTTCCCTCCGATCGACGGAGTCGACTAGCCGTTGCCCGGTCATGCGCACCTGCACCTATCCATCCATCCCGACCGCCGCGCGCCGCTGCTGCGGCTGCCCGGCGTTGCCGATCATCTCGTTCAGGGCGACGATCGTCGCACCGGCGCCGTCGCCGGGCGCGGCCACCGCCACCGCCGACTCGGTGAACACATGGCTCACCTCGTCCTCGCCGCCGTCGTCCGGCACCATCACCAGCGTCGCGCCGGCAATTCCGGTCGCGACGATCTCCAGCACACCGGCCACCGAATCCGGCCGCCCCGCTGCCCTCGTCCGTGATTCGAAGCCGAGCCCGGTCCGCTGGGCGACCCGCTCGGCGGCCCCGGCCAGCTCGTCGTAGCTCAACGTGCGGCCACCGCCGACGAAGGCGACATCGTCACCGCGCAGGGCGCGGGTCCGATGGGCGTAGCCGATCGGGCGCGGGGACTCCGCGGCCAGCTCCGCCTTCAGCGCGGGGTCGGCCAGGTCGTACCAGTCCAGGCCGTCGGGCGCGTCGAGGATATCGATCGTCAGGCCCAGCTTCACCTCGAGCCGGTCGGGCAGCTCGGCGTCCATCGCCACCAGCGGTACCACCGCGGCGCCGGCCTTGAGCACCGCCCAGGTGGCGATCGCCGCGTTCACCCCGCGATCGAGCCGCACCGCCACACCGGTGCCGGGTCCGGCGCCGCGGGCGATCAGCGAGCGCGCCAATTGGGAAGAGCGGGCATCGAATTGGTGGTAGGCGAGCTCGGCATCGCCCAGATCGATGGCGGGGGCCTCCGGGTCCTCCTCCACCGCGGAGGCCAGTTCCTGCGCCAGCGCGGCGCCGTTGGCCGACGGTGCGGGGGCATAGGCGGCCGCGGTCAGTTCGCGTTCGCGTTCCCCGGCGTCACGCAGATCGATGTCACCGATGCGGACCCTGGGATCGGCGGCGACCGCGGTGACGATCTCGGTGAGGCCGCGCGCGAACGCCGCGACGGTGTGCTCGTCGAACAGGTCGGTGGCGTAGGTGAAGACGATGCCGAGCACGTCGGGTTCGCCCGTCTCGGTCAGCCGCGGCTCCACATTGACCTGCAGGTCGAACTTGGCGGGCCGGGCCGCCAGGTCGAGCGCCTCGATGGTGAGCCCGGGCAGCCGCAGCACCGGCGCCTCGGTGTTGTGGAAGGACAGCACCACCTGGAACAGCGGGTTGTGCGAGACGGTGCCGGTGGGCGCCACCTCCTCGACGATCCGTTCGAACGGCAGGTCGGCATTGGCGAACGCGGCCAGGTCGACCTCGCGGGCCGTGCTGACCAGCTCGTCGAAGCCGCGCAGCGGCGAGACCTGGGTGCGCAGGGTCAGCGTGTTGACGAACATGCCGACCAGATCGTCGAGCTCGGGTTCGCCGCGGCCCGCGATCGGAGTGCCGATCGCGATGTCGGTGCTACCGGAGACACGGGACAGCAGCACGGCCAGTGCCGCGTGCACGACCATGAACAGCGACGCGTTGTGGCTGCGCGCGATCTCGGCCAGCCGGGCGTGCACGTCGGCGGGCAGCGTGGTGCTCACATCGGCGCCGCGCAGCGAGGCGTGCGGGGGGCGCGGGTGGTCGTGCGGCAGTTCGACGGTGCCCCACTGCCCGGCGAGCGTGTGCCGCCAGAAATCGAGTTGCCGTGCGGCGGTGGAGTTCTCGTCGGTCTCCTCGCCCAGCACCTCGCGCTGCCAGAGCGCGTAGTCGGCGTACTGCACCGGCAGCGGCGCCCAGCTCGGCGAGCGGCCTTCGACCCTGGCCCGGTAGGCGATCACCAGGTCGCGGGCCAGCGGCGCCAGCGAGGCGCCGTCGGCGATGATGTGCTGCACCACCACGGCGAGCACGTGCTCTTCCTCGGCCAGCGGATCGTCGGTCGGGACCGTGAACAGCCCGGCCCGCAACGGAATTCGCTCCGTGACATCGAAACCGCCTGCGAGCAGCCACATCACGCGATCGCGCGGGTCGTCGCACTCCTCGATCGGCAGGCCGGTCGGCAGGACCGCGCTGACCGGCAGGATCTCCTGGTACGGCGCCCCGTCCGGGCCCGCGGGGAACCGGGTGCGCAGCGCTTCGTGCCGTTCCAGCACGTCGGCGACCGCGTAGCGCAGCGCCGAGGTGTCCAGTGCGCCGCGCAGGCGCAGCGCCAGCGGGATGTTGTAGGCCGGGGAATCCGGGTCGATCCGGTTGAGCAGCCACATCCGCTGCTGGGCGGGCGAGAGCGGGATGACGCCCCGATCCTGCGCCGGAATCAGCGGCGGACGCGGTGCGGCGACCGCGCCGGGCCGCACCCGGGCGGCCAGCGTGGCGACGGTCGGCGCCTCGAACAGGTCGCGGACCACCAGATCGGTGCCGAGCGCCTGGTCGATGCGGGCGATGGCCCTCGTGGCCAGCAGCGAGTTGCCGCCGCGGTCGAAGAAGTCGTCGTCGAGGCCGACTTCGGGCACCCCGAGCAGCGTCGCGAAGACCTCGGCGACGCTCAGTTCGATCGGGGTGGTCGGCGCCCGGAAAGCGGTGGCCGCGGTGAACTCGGGCGCGGGCAGCGCGGCCCGGTCGAGCTTGCCGTTGGCGGTCAGCGGCAGGCTCGCGATCACCACGACCGCGTCGGGAACCATGTAGCCGGTGAGGAATTCGGCGACCTCGGCGCGCACGGCGACCGGGTCCAGTGCCGCGCCGTCGACCGGGACGACATAGCCGATCAGCCGGTCGCCCGCGTGCTCGTCGGCGCGGACGACGACGGCGGCCTGGCCGACGCCGGGCACCCCGAGCAGCGCGGCCTCGATCTCACCCGGCTCGATCCGGAACCCGCGCAGCTGCACCTGCTGGTCACCGCGACCGCCGTATTCCAGGGCGGGCGTGCCGCGGAAACCGATCCAGCGGCCGAGGTCACCGGAGCGGTACCGGCGGGAGCCGGGCGGGCCGAACGGGTCGGCGACGAAGCGGGTCGCGGTGAGACCCGGCTTGCCGAGGTAGCCGCGGGAGAGCTGACCGCCCGCGATGTAGAGCTCACCGGCGACACCGAACGGCACCGGCCGCAGCCGGTCGTCGAGCACGGCCACCGACAGGCCGGGCAGCGCGCGTCCGATCAGGCTGCTCGGCAGTTCGGCGGCGCCCGCGTCCATCGTCAGATGCGAGACGTGCACCGTGGTCTCGGTGATGCCGTACATGTTCACCAGTTGCGGTGCGGCGGCATCGGTTCCGTAGCGCGCGTACCAGCGGTTGAGCTTGCGCGGATCGAGGGCCTCGCCGCCGAAGACGATGTAGCGCAGCGGCAGCGGCGTCGCGCCCGCGGCCTGGGCGGCCCGGTCGGCCTCGTCGAGCTGGGCGAACGCGGTGGGGGTCTGGCTCAGCACGGTCACCTGTTCGCGGGCGAGCAGCTCCCTGAACTGGATCGGCGAGCGCGAGGTGACATGGTCGACCACGACCACCGACGCACCGCCCGCGAGCGCGCACCACAGTTCCCAGATGGAGAAGTCGAAGGCGAAGGAGTGGAACACCGTCCACACGTCGTCGGGGTCGAAGTGGAACAGCAGCTGGGTGTTGGCGAACAGCTCGAGCACATTGCGGTGACTGACGCCGACGCCCTTGGGCAGGCCGGTGGACCCGGAGGTGTAGATGACGTAGGCCAGGTGGTCCGGGCGCAGCGTCGCGCGCCGCTCGGCCGGGCGCAGCGGCTCGTTCGAGTAGCCGAGATCCTCGTCGAGCAGCACCACCGGCAGCTCGGCGGGCACCAGCGCGCGCTCATACGACGTCGTCAGCAGCACAGTGGGTTTCGCGTCGGCGAGGACGTATTCCAGGCGCTGCGCGGGATATCCGGAGTCGATCGGCAGGTAACCTGCGCCGGAAAGCAGCACGGCCAGCAGCGCGACCGGCAGTTCCTCGGTGCGCGGAACGGCAACGGCCACCAGGGTTTCCGGGCCCGCGCCGTAGGCGATCAGCGTGCGGGCCAGCGCCGAGGCACGACCGAGCAGGTCGGCGAAGGTGAGCGAGCGCTCCCCCGCCCGCACCGCGATCGCGTCCGGCCGCTGCTGCGCCTGCGCGCAGATCAGGTCGGCCAGCGTGACCTCCGGGACCGCGATGCCCGGCGAATCACCTTCACGCAGAACGAGTTCCCGCTCACCGGGGGCGAACACATCGATATCGCCGACCGGCACCGACGGATCGGCCACCACCGCGGCCAGCACCCGGGTCCAGCGGTCGGCGAAATCGGCGACGGTGGCGTGCTCGAACAGGTCGGTGGCGTAGACGAACGACGCGGCCATGCCCTGCGGAGCACCGTCGGCGCCGATCTGCTCGGCCAGCTCCACCTGCAGGTCGAACTTCGCCAGCGGCACCGCGAAATCGGCGGCGGACACGGCAAGACCGGGCAGCGCCAGATCGTTGCGGGCCAGGTTCTGGAAGGTCAGCATCACCTGGAACAGCGGATGCCGCGCGGTCGAGCGCACCGGCTCCAGCAGTTCGACGAGGCGCTCGAACGGCACGTCGGCGTGGCCGAAGGCCGCGAGGTCACCCGCCCTGACATCGCGGAGCAGGTCGATGAAGTTCGCCGCCGGGTCGACCTCGGTGCGCAGCACGAGGGTGTTGACGAACATGCCGATCAGATCGTCGAGCGCCTGCTCGCCGCGACCGGCGACCGGGGTGCCGACCGCGATGTCGCGGGTGCCGGACAGCCTGGCCAGCAGCAGCGCCAGCGCGGTGTGCACGACCATGAACAGCGTCGCGTTGTGCTCGCGGGCCAGCGCGGCCAGCCCGCCGTGCACGGAGGCGGGCACCTGGATGCTCAGCGTGCCGCCCGCCCGGCTGGCGACGGCGGGACGCGGCCGGTCGGTGGGAAGTTCCAGCTGTTCGGGCAGGCCGGACAGGGTCCGGCGCCAGAACGCGACCTGCGCGGCCAGCAGCGACTGCGGATCGTTCTCGTCGCCGAGCAGCTCGCGCTGCCACAGCGTGTAGTCGACGTACTGCACCGGCAGCGGCGGCCATTGCGGCGCGTCGCCGCCACGGCGTTCGGCGTAGGCGGTCAGCAGGTCCCTGGTCAGCGGCGCGAAGGAGAAACCGTCGGCGGCGATGTGGTGCACCACGCACACCACGACGTGCTCGACCTCCGACAGTTCGAGCACCCGGACGCGCACCGGCGGGGCCGCGGTCACGTCGAAGCCGGTCAGCGCGGCGGCGGCGATGGCCTCGCCCAGCTCGGCCTCGGTCACCTCGACGACGTCGAACTCCGGCGCCGCGACCGGATCGCCGGGGGCGAGTACCACCTGGTGGCCTTCACCGTCGAGCACGAGGCCGGACTGCTCGACGCCATCCGACACCGGGTAGACGGTGCGCAGGACCTCATGCCGGGTGACCAGGTCGGCGACGGCCGCGCGCAGGGCGGGCACGTCGAGCCGGCCGGACAGGCGCACCGCGACGGGGATGTTGTCGACCGCCGAGGCCGGATCGAAGCGGTTGAGGAACCACATTCGCTGCTGGGCGTACGACAGCGGGACCAGCTCGGGTCGCGGCCGCGGGGTCAGGGCGAGCGAATGTGCCGAAACGCGCTGCTGCTCGGCCTTGTTCGCCAGGGCGGCGACGGTCGGCGCCTCGAAGACGGCCTGGACCGGGACCCGCACGTCGAGCGCGGCGCCGATCCGGGCGACGGCCTGCGCGGCGAGCAGCGAGTCGCCACCCAGTTCGAAGAAGTCGTCGTCGGCGCCGACCCGGCCGGAACCGTCGCGCAGCAACAGCGCGGCGAACACGTCGGCGACGACCTGTTCGGCCGGGGTGGCCGGGGCGCGGAACCCGCGCGCGGTGAACACCGGCGTCGGCAGCGCGGCCCGATCGAGCTTGCCCACCGAGGTCAGCGGCAGTGCGTCGAGCACCATGATGACGGCCGGAATCATGTACGCGGGAAGCGATCCGGACAGGAATTCCGCCAGCGCTCCGGTATCGACCGTGCGCCCGACCCGGGGCAGCACATAGGACACCAGCGCGGTCGCGCCCGAGGGCATGGTCTTGCCGACGGTGACCGCGTAATCGAGGTCGGGGTGCGCGGTGAGCGCGTTGTCGATCTCGCCGAGCTCGATCCGGAAACCGCGCACCTTGACCTGGAAGTCGGTGCGGCCCAGGTATTCCAGCGACCCGTCGGTCTCGAGCCTGCGCACCAGGTCACCGGTGCGGTAGAGCCTGCCGGTACCGAAGGGTGAGGCGACGAAGCGCTCGGCGGTGAGCCCCGGCCTGCCCAGATACCCCTGTGCCAGTGCGGGACCGGACAGGTAGAGCTCGCCGACGACCCCCGCCGGCACCGGCCGCAACCGGGCGTCGAGGACATACAGGCCCATACCGGGCACCGCGCTGCCGATGGTGATCGGCGCGCGCACGTGCAGCGGCCCGGTGCTGGTGGCGAGGATGGTCGCCTCGGTCGGTCCGTAGCCGTTGTAGAAGGCGCGGCCGTTGGTGGCCCAGCGGCCGACCAGTTCCGGACCGAACCGGTCACCCGCGACGACGACCGTGCGCAGATCGGGCAGACCCGCCGGGTCGACCGACTCGAGCGCGCCCGGCGTGATCAGCAGATGCGTGATGCGTTCGCGGCGCAGCAGATCCGAGAGTTCGAAACCGCCGAAGATCCGCGGCGGCGAGATGACCAGGGTCGCGCCGGTCGCGAAGGCCAGCAACAGTTCCAGTACCGACACGTCGAAGTTCGGCGAGCAAACGTGCAGCACCCGCGATTCCGGTTCGACGCCGTAGTGTTCGCGCTCGGCGGCGACCAGTGCGGCGAGTCCGGCGTTGGTGACGACGACGCCCTTGGGCTTGCCGGTGGAGCCGGAGGTGTAGATGACATAGGCGGGATGGCGTTCGTCGATCTGCCTGACCCGGTCGGCGTAGCTCACCGCGTGCGCGGGCCGCACGGCGATGCGCTCGGCGACCACCGGATCGTCGAGTTCGATCCAGTAGAGACCGGTGCCGAGGGTGGCCCGATGCGTCGCGGTGGTCAGGCCGAGCACCGCGCCGGAGTCGGCGGCGATGTGGGCGATCCGGTCGCTCGGGTAGGCCGGGTCGACCGGCACGTAGGCGGCGCCCGCCTTGGCGACGGCCCAGACCGCGAGAACGGACTCGATGGACCGCGCGATCGCGATCGCGACGACATCGCCCGCACCGACGCCACGGTCGATGAGTTCACGTGCCAGGCGTGAGGATTCCTCGTCGAGTTGCCGGTAGGTGAGCTCGCGCTCCCCGCCCGGCATCCCGGTCGGGTTGTAGCGGACAGCTATCGACTCGGCCGCGGATTCGACCGCGGCCGTGAGCAATTGTCCGAACAGCGGTGTGCCGGCAGTACGTCGACGACCGGCACGGCCCGTGCGGCGGGGGGTTTCCACAGACCAATACACCTCTCGCGTCCGGCAGCCGGGTCGGACACAGCATAGTCATACCTAACCACTGTCGCCGACCCTCGCCGAGGTGTGCGCCACGACACACCGAACTCTCAGCAACAGAATCGTAAACTGCCGCGAGCCTGTTACGTGGAGCTATCGATTTAACGGCCGGAAACGGCGGTGACCTGCGCTGTTACCGGACCGACTGTGGCCGCGGCCACCGGACCGAGCATCTGTTGATGACTGGCGTCGACCGGATGATCGGCGATGACCCCGCTGATGTACGGCCGCCACCGGGAGGCGCCACCCGGGGCGTTCCCGGTCGTCCGCAGCGCGGTGAAGTAGGTGAGATCACCCACGAATCGGGCCGGCGTCAGCTGGGTGACCAATCCGATCGTGTGCAACGCGCCGCGGTACATGCCGACGAATCGCGGCAGCGAGATCGGCGTCGACCCGGCCAGCGCCGCGTGCAGCGCGGCCAGGGCGTCGTCGCCCAGTGCGGACAACCGGTCGGCGGCGGGCAGCTGCTGATCGGGGATGCCGAGCTCACGGAAGGCATCGCGCAACTCGGCGCCGAAATGGGCCAGATCGGCGCCGGGCAGGCTGTCCAGCATGGTCAGCGAGGCTACGGTCTCCCCCGCGGCCTGGAGCCTGGTCGCCACGGCCTGCGCGAGGACGCCGCCAAGGGACCAGCCGAGCAGGTGATACGGCCCCTGCGGCTGGGCGGCCCTGATCTCGGCGAGATAGCGGTCGATCAGGTCGTCCACGGTGGCGGGCCGGAAGTCCGGATCGGTCAACGCGGGCGACTGGATGCCGATGATCGGGCGGTCCTCGGGCAGGTGCGGGGCCAGGCCCGCGTAGGCCCAGGCCAGACCGGCGACCGGGTGGAGGCAGAACAGGGGCTCCCCGCCGCCACGGCGCAGGGGCAGGGTCACCGCGAGTGCCGCGTCGAGGTCGCCGCCGAGGCCCGCCGGACCGGCCGCGAGCCGGTCGGCCAGCCCCGCCACGGTCGGGTCGGCGAAGAAGGCGGCCACGGTGAGCTCGGTACCGGTGCGCTCGCGCAGCCGGTGCACCACCCGGGTGGCCAGCAGCGAGTTGCCGCCGAGGGAGAAGAAGTCGTCGTCGAGGCCGGGGCGTTCGACACCGAGCACCTCGGTGAACACCTCGGCCACGGCGATCGCGTTCTCGCCCACCGGCTCCCGGTACCGGCGCGGTTCGAGCACCGGTTCCGGGAGCGCGGCGCGGTCGAGTTTGCCGTTCGCGTTCAGCGGCAGCCGGTCGAGGACGACGAAGGCCGCGGGCACCATGTACGACGGGAGCACCTGCGCCACGGCGGCTTTCGCTGCCGTCGCGGTCAGCTCGGTATCCGGTGCGGGCACCACGTAGGCGACCAGCCGGTC
Organism: Nocardia sp. NPDC055029; assembly: GCF_053608525.1. Lineage (NCBI taxonomy): Bacteria > Bacillati > Actinomycetota > Actinomycetes > Mycobacteriales > Nocardiaceae > Nocardia > Nocardia sp. NPDC055029. Next base: position 75,323 of record NZ_JBSGVQ010000001.1, on the reverse strand, counting down.
ACCGAGCTGCGGATCGGACTTGGCGAGCACCGCGGCCGTGGCGACCTGCGGTGCGGCCAGCAGCGCGGCCTCGATCTCGCCGAGCTCGATGCGGAAGCCGCGGATCTTCACCTGGAAGTCGGTACGGCCGCGGTATTCCAGCTCGCCGTCGGCGGTCCACGCTACGAGGTCGCCGGTGCGGTACATCCTGGCTCCGGCGGCACCATGGCGCGGCGGAGTCGGCCGGTCGGGCATCCGGCCATCGGTTCCGGCGAACGGGTCGGCTACGAACCGGTCGGCGGTGAGGTCGGGGCGGCCGAAATAGCCGCGGGCCAGCTGGGCGCCTGCGAGGTACAGCTCGCCCGACACGCCCACCGGGACCGGGCGCAGGCGCGCGTCGAGGACGTAGACGCGGCTGTTCCACTCCGGGGCGCCGATCGGGACCGTCGTGCGGTCGGCGGTGGTCACGCGGTGGTCGGTGATCGAGACGGCGGCCTCGGTCGGGCCGTACAGGTTGTGCAGCGCGGCGGAATTCGCGGCGAGGAAGCGTTGCGCGGTCGCGGCGGGCAGCGCCTCGCCGATCGCCAGCACCCGGCGCAGCGCCGTCGGCAGCGTGCCACCGGATTCGGTGAGCAGGGCGTCGAGCATCGAGGGGACGACGTGCAGGGTCGTCACCGCGCGTTCGGCCATGACACCGAGCAGGTACGCCGGATCACGGTGCCCGTCGGGCGCGGCGATCACCAGCGTGCCGCCGCACACGGCGGCGGACCAGAACTCCCAGACCGACAGATCGAACGTGGCTGCCGTCTTGAGGAGAACCGAATCGTCCCGGCTGAGGTCGAAAGCCGCTGTCTTCCACAGCAGCTGGTTGACGATCGCGCCGTGCGAGACGGCGACACCCTTCGGCTTGCCCGTCGATCCCGACGTGAAGATCACATACGCCGTGTTCTCCGGTCGCAGCACACCACGCCGCTCGTTCGCCGCGATCGGCGCGCCCGACAATGCGGACAGGTCGAGCGTGTCGAGGACGATCAGCGGCGCCGAACCTGGTGCGGATTCCGCCCGTGCGATGGCTGGTTCGCCGACCGGGGCGGTATCGACACCGGCCACCGGTGCCGCACCGGATGTGAATCCCGCACGCGCGGTGGCTGGTTCGCCGGTGTGGATGGCGGCTACGCCTGCCGTCGAGGATGCAGATTGGATGAATCCCGATCCCGCCGTGGTCAATACACAGACAGGGGCGGCGGTGTCGAGCACGTGCCCGATCCGGTCGGCGGGTTGTGACGGGTCGATCGGCACGTACGCGGCACCGGCCTGGGCTACCGCGTACATGGCGACGACGAGCTCGGTGGATCGGTGGATCGCCAGTGCGACACGGTCTTCCACGCCGACGCCCTGCGCGATCAGGTGCCGTGCGAGGCGATGTACGCGGTCGGCGAAGTCGCGGTAGGTCAGCTGTGTGCCGTCGTGGTCGACCAGCGCGACGCCGTCGGGGTGCCCGGCGGCGGTCTCGGCGAACAGCGAGGCCAGTGTCGCGGGCGGGCACGGATGCCCGGTGGCGTTCCAGCCGTGCAGGATTCGCTCGCGCTCGGCGGCGGAGAGTAGTTCCAGCTCGTCGACAGGACGCTGCGGCGTAGCGGCGACCGCGGCCAGCACCCGAGCGAAACGGTCGGCGTAATCGCGGGCGGTCGATTCGTCGAAAAGGTCGGTGGCGTAGGTGAAGATACCACTGATGCCCTGGGCGACGCCGTCGGCGTCGTAGGTGTCGGCGACGACCGCGTGCAGGTCGAACTGCGAGACCGCCAAGTCCACGTCGACGCCCTCGACCGCGAGTTCACCGAGTTCGAGGCCGGTGCGGGTGAGGTTCTGGAAGGACAGGCCGACCTGGAACAGGGGATGCCGCGCGGTCGAGCGGGCGGGGTTGATCGCCTCGACGAGGCGTTCGAACGGCAGGTCGGCGTTGGCGAAGACCTGCAGGTCGGTGTCGCGCTGGCGGGCGAGCAGGTCGGTGAACGGTTCGCCCGGCCGCAGGGTGGTGCGGAAGACCAGGGTGTTGACGAACATGCCGATCAGGTCGTCGAGGGCGGCCTCGCCGCGGCCCGCGATGGGCGTACCGATCGCGAGATCGCCGGTGCCTGCCAGCCGGGCCAGCGTCACCGCCAGCGCGGTGTGCACCACCATGAACAGGGTGGCGCCCTGGGCGCGGGCCAGGGCCAGCAGCGCGCGGTGGGTGTCGGCGTCGATCTCGATCGGCACCCGGCCGCCCGCGAAGGACTGCACGACGGGGCGCGGGCGGTCGGCGGGCAGGTCGAGCTGATCGGGCAGGCCCGCCAGCGCCTGACGCCAGTAGGCCAGCTGGGCCGAGGCCAGCGAGGCCGGGTCGTCCTCGCTGCCGAGCAGCGCCCGCTGCCACAGCGCGTAGTCGGCGTACTGCACGGCCAACGGCGCCAAGGCCGGTGCGGAGCCCGCCGAGCGTGCCGCGTAGGCGAGCATGAGATCCCTGGTCAGCGGGGTCAGCGAGGAACCGTCACCGGCGATGTGGTGCACGACGACGGCCAGCACCGACTCGTCGGGGCCGAGTTCGAACAGCGCGACCCGCAAGGGCACCTGACCGCGCACATCGAACCCGGACGAACCGAGCGCGTGCATGGCCGCGCCCAGTTCCGCGGCGGCGATCCGGCGCACCTCGAGCTGGGGCGTCGCCGCCGATTCCGGCAGCACCTGCTGGATCGGCCCGTCGTCGGTCTCGGGGTAGATGGTGCGCAGGGTCTCGTGCCGGGCGACGAGGTCGCCCACGGCCGCCCGCAGCGCCTCCACGTCGATCGCGCCGCTCAGCCGCACCGCCATCGGGATGTTGTAGGCGACCGAGTCCGGATCGAACTGGTTGAGGAACCACATCCGCTGCTGAGCCAGCGACAGCGGAATCCGCTCCGGCCGCTCCCCCGCGACCAGCGCGGGACGCGCACCGGCGCCGGCGGATTCGGCGAGTCGCCGCGCCAGCGCCTCCACCGTCGGCGCCTCGAACAGCAGGCGGACCGGGAAGTCGGTGTCGAGCGCGGCGCCGAGGCGGGCGGCGATCTGGGTGGCGAGCAGCGAGTTGCCGCCGAGGGCGAAGAAGTCGTCGTCGAGACCGAGCTGGGTGTCCGCGTCGAGGTCGAGGACCTGGGCGAAGGTGCCCGCGACGATCTGCTCCACCGGTGTCGCGGGCGCCCGGAATTCGGCGTGCTCGAGCACCGGCGCGGGCAGCGCCCGCCGGTCCAGCTTGCCGACCGGGGTCAGCGGGATGGTGTCGAGCTCCATCAGCACCGTCGGCACCATGTGCGCGGGCAGGCTGCGCTCGGCGAACGCGGTGAGCCCGGCGTTGTCGACACTCGCGCCGGGCGCGGCGTGCACGTAGGACACCAGAATCGTCGCGCCGTTGTCGAGTTCGTACCCGACGGTGGCGGCGAAGTCCAGGCTTTCGTGTGCCGAGAGCACCGCGTCGATCTCGCCGAGTTCGATCCGGAAACCGCGGATCTTCACCTGGAAGTCGTTGCGGCCCACGTATTCCAGCGCGCCGTCGGCGGTCCAGCGGACCAGGTCGCCGGTGCGGTAGAGCCGGGAACCGGCCGGGTCGAACGGATTCGAGACGAACCGGGACGCCGTGAGGCCGGGCCGCGCGTGATAGCCGCGGGTCAGCTGGGCGCCGGTGATGTAGAGCTCGCCGGTGACACCGGGCGGGACGGGGCCGAGCCGGTCGTCGAGGACGTACTCGGCGACACCACGCAGCGGCCCGCCGATGGTCAGCGGGTCGCCGGGCTTCAGCGGCACACTGATATTGGTGACGATGGTGGTCTCGGTGGGCCCGTAGACATTGTGGAACTCACGCAAGGTTCCGTCGGCGAGCGGAATCGACCAGCGCCGCAACAGGTCCGGCGGACACGCCTCGCCGCCGACGGCCACCACCCGGAAGTCGTCGAGTCCGGCCGGGTCGATCGAGGCCAGCGCGGCGGGGGTGATGAAGGCGTGGGTCACCCGTTCCCGGCGCAGCAGCGCGGCCAGATCGTCGCCGCCGTAGACGCTCGGGTCGACGATCACCATGGTCGCGCCCGCGCCGACCGCGAGCAGCAGCTCCAGCAGCGACGCGTCGAACGACGGCGAGGCGAAATGCAGGGTGCGCGAGATGGATTCGACGCCGTAGTGCAGGCGCTGCTCCTCGCAGAACCCGGCCAGCCCGGCCTGGGTCACCGCGACGCCCTTGGGCAGACCGGTAGAGCCGGAGGTGTAGATGACGTAGGCCAGGTCCTCGGCACGGATCTGACGCACCCGGTCGGCATTGGTGACGGGATCGCCCGCGACCTCGTCGAGCCGGGGCACGATCGCGTCGTCGTCGAGGGCGAGCCAATCCACCTCGGCGGGCAGCCGGTCCGCGACCGCGGCGACGGTCAGTCCGAACACCGCCCCGGAGTCGGTGACCATGTGCGCCACGCGATCCGGCGGATAGTTCGGGTCGACCGGCACGAAACCGGCGCCGGTCTTGGCGACCGCCCACACCGCGAGCACAGACTCGATCGACCGCGGGATACCGATGGCGACCAGGTCGCCCGCGCCGATACCGCGGTCGATCAGCAACCGCGCGATCCGGCTTGAACGCTCGTCGAGCTCGGCGTAGCTCAGACTGCCGAGGGTGTGCCCGGCATCGGCGAGCACCACGGCGATACCGTCGGGATTGATCTCCACGGCGGTGGCCAGCAGCTGCGGCAGCGCGGTCACCCTGGCGCGTCGGGTCCGCACCGGGCGCGTCCGTACAGGTCTAGTCATCGCGATTCCACCTCACCAAAACTCGTTGCCCCGCTACGCCGGTACCGGATCAGGCCACCGGGGTACGCAGGTCCCCCAGCACCAGCACGATCTCGGCCTGGCCGGTGTTGCCCGGCGCGGCGTCGGCGGCGATCAGCGCCTGCAGATCGTCGAGACCGGCGGTGTCGACCGCCTCGATCCCGACGCGATCGCCGAACAGGTGGCTCACCCATTCCTCGGCGAGCACCGTCGACAAGCCGTCCTCGGCATCGGGCACCAGCACCATCGACGCGCCAGCCACACCGGCGGCCACCGGCTCGACCAGCGCGGCGAAGCTGTCCGCAGCGCCGTTGCCGAAGGTCCGCGACTCGAAGGTCAGCTCGGTGCCGGTGCGCACCTGCGCACCCGCCGTGGCGAGTTCGTCGTAGCTGCGGACACCGTCGGCACCGGCGAACGCCGGGTCGCCGCCGCGCAGGGCCCTGGTGCGGTCGGCGTAGGTCACCGGGCGGGCCGACTGCGTCGACAGTTCCGTCCGGATCGCCGGATCGTCGAGGACAACCCACTCGAAGTCGCACTCGGGAGCGGTGCCCGCGGTGATGCCGATCTTGGCCGCGGGTTCGACGGGCAGCGCGCCCGACACCGGCAGCACCGCGGCGCCTGCCTTGAGCACCGCCCAGACCGCCACCGCCCAGTCGATCCCGCGCGGAAGATCAACGGCCACACCGGCACCCGGGCCGAAGCCGCGGCCGATCAGCAGCCGGGCCAGCCGCGAGGAGCGGTGGTCGAGCTGTTCGTAGGTCACCGAGTCGTCGCCCCAGACCAGCGCGGGGCCGTCCGGATCGTCCTCGGCCGCCGCGGTGAAGGCCTGCGCCAGCGTGGTGCCGCCCGACGGGCTGGTCGGCGCGGGCGCCTGCGCGGCCCCGGCGAGCAGCCGGGCGCGTTCCTGCTCGTCCAGGATGTCGATGTCGCCGACGCGGATCTGCGGGTCGGCGGCGACCGCGGCCAGGATGCGGGCGAAGCGCTCGCCGATGGTGCGCACGGTCGACTCGTCGAACAGGTCGGTGGCGTAGTTGAACAGGGTGACCAGCTCGTCCGGCGCGCCCTCGGCGGTGAACCGGGGCTCGACATCGACCTGCAGGTCGAACTTGGCCGCCACCGCGGTCTCCAGCGCGGACACAGTGAGGCCGGGCAGTTCGAGCGCGGCAGCCTCGTTGTTGCTGAAGGTCAGCGCCACCTGGAACAGCGGGTTGTGCGCGCTGCCCTTGCCCGGCGCGACCACCTCGACAACCCGCTCGAACGGCAGGTCGGCGTTGGCGAAGGCGCCGAGATCGGTCTCGCGCGCCAGGTCGACGGCCTCGTCGAACGATCCGGCCGGGTCGAGGGCGGTGCGCAGGGTCAGCGTGTTGACGAACATGCCGACCAGCTCGTCGAGCGCCCGCTCGCCACGACCGGCGACGGCGGTGCCGATGGCGATGTCGGTGGTGCCCGACAGCCGGGCCAGCAGTACGGCCAGCGCGGCGTGCACGACCATGAACAGCGACGACTTGTGCTCGCGCGCAATGTGGTTCAGCTGCGCGTGTACCTCGGCGGGCAGTCGCAGTTCGGTGGTCGCGCCGCGCAGGGTCGGCACTGCCGGACGCGGCCGGTCCTGCGGCAGCTCGAGCAGCGGCGGGACGCCTGCCAGCTGGGTCTGCCAGTAGTCGAGCTGTGCGGCGGCGACCGAGCCTGGCTCGTCGTCCGCGCCGACGACCGCGCGCTGCCACAGCGCGAAGTCCGCGTACTGCACCGCGAGCGGCGTCCAGGCCGGGGCCTGCTGCCCGGCGCGCGAGACATAGGCCGTCATCAGGTCACGGGCCAGCGGGGCCAGCGACGCGCCGTCGGCGGAGATGTGGTGCACGACGAAGACCAGCAGCCAGTCGGCGGTCGACCCGTCGGTGAGCAGCCGCGCCCGCACGGGTACTTCGCGAGTCACATCGAACCCGGCGGCAGCCAGTTCGGCGGCCCTCGACAAGACGTCGGCGGTGGTTTCGACCTCGAGGCCGTTCGGGAGCACATCGGCAACCGCCACGATCTCCTGGACCGGTGCGCCCTCGATCGCCTCGCCTGAAGTACCGAGCCCGACGACTCGACCTTCCGGCGCGCCGTCGTTCGACACCGCATCAGCCCCGGCGGCGTGAGCACGCCCGGTGGTGCCGACCTGCACCGGGAAGCGGGTTCGCAGCGATTCGTGCCTGCCGAGCACATCGAGCACCGCGGCATCGAGCGCGGCGACGTCGAGCGCGCCCGTCAGCCGGATGGCGAACGGGATGTTGTACGAGCCCGAGGCCGGGTCGAGCTGGTTGAGCACCCACATGCGCTGCTGGGCCAGCGACAGCGGAATCCGTTGTGGCCGTTCGGCGGCGACCAGTGCGGGCCGGGCGGACGCACCGCCGACAGCGCCGATCCGGGCGGCCAGCGCGGTCACGGTGGGCGCTTCGAACAGGTCGCGAATGGTGACCTCGGCGTCGAGCGCCTCGTTGATCCTGGCGATGGCGCGGGTGGCCATCAGCGAGTTGCCGCCGAGGGCGAAGTAGTCGTCGTCGGCGCCGACCCGGGCCATCCCGAGCAGCTCGGCGTAGACGCCGGCCACGATCTCCTCGGTCGGGGTGGCCGGCGCGCGGAACTCGCCCGCGGTGAAGGTCGGCGCGGGCAGCGCCTTGCGGTCGAGCTTGCCGCTGGGATTGAGCGGGAACGCGTCCAGCGCGACCAGCGCGGCCGGAATCATGTACGCGGGCAACGACTCACCGATGGCGGCGAGCAACGGCGCCTGCTCGATCCGCTCGCCCGGCTTGGGTACCACGTAGGCGACCAGCTGCTCACCGGCGGGCGAATCGGCCACGATCGCGACGGCCTGGCTCACGGCGGGCTGGGCGAGCAGCGCGGTCTCGATCTCGCCGAGCTCGATGCGCTGGCCGCGGAACTTCACCTGGAAGTCGGTGCGGCCCAGGTATTCCAGGACGTGGGTGTCGGCGGTGGGCGTGCGCCACACGACCAGGTCACCGGTGCGGTACATCCGCGTACCCGGCGCGAAGGGGTTGGCCACGAAGCGATCCGAGGTCAGGTCGGGCCGGGCGACATACCCGCGCGCGAGCTGATCGCCCGCCAGGTACAGCTCGCCGACGACACCGGACGGCACCGGACGCAACCGCGAATCCAGCACGTACACCTGGGTGTTCCACTGCGGCACACCGATCGGCACCGAGCCACGGTCGGTCTCGCCCGCGGGCCAGTAGGTCACCGACACGGCGGCCTCGGTCGGGCCGTAGAGGTTGTGCACCTGCGCGGGCGAGACCGCGCGCAGCGCCTCGACCGTCTCCGGCGGCAGGGCCTCACCGATGGCGAACACGTCGCGCAGGGTGGGGATGGCGCCCGGGGTGGTGTGCGCGGCGAACACGGTCAGCATCGAGGGCACGAAGTCGGTCATCGTGACGCCCTGCGCCGCAATGGTTTCGGCGATGTAGGCCGGGTCGCGGTGTCCGTCGTGGGTGGCGACGACCAGCTTCGCGCCGCTGCGCAGCGGCATGAAGTAACCCCACAGGGACACGTCGAACGTGGTCGCGGTCTTCTGCAGGTACACATCGCCGGGGCCGAGCGGGTATTCGGCGAGCATCCACGCGATCTGGTTGTCGATCGCCTGATGCGACACCGCGACACCCTTCGGGCGGCCGGTGGAACCCGAGGTGAAGATGACGTAGGCCGGGTGCTGCGGCAGCACCGGCCGGATCAGCTCCGCCGCGCTCACCTGCTCACCTGAGAAGCCTTCCAGCGCAACGGTATCCATCGTAATCACCGACGTAGCGGCAGCCACCTCCACCGCGTCGGCGGTGGTGGTCAGCACGCACACCGGCTGCGCGGTATCGAGGATGTGGGCGATCCGCTCCGCCGGATGATCCGGATCCAGCGGCACGTAGGCGCCACCCGCGGTGACGATCGCGTACATGCCGACAACGAGGTCGAGCGACCGGCGCACGGCCAGCCCGACCAGCGACTCCGCGCCGACCCCGCGCTGCACCAGCAGCCGGGCCAGGCGGTTCACCCGCTCGTCGAACTCGCGGTAGGTCAGCTCGGCGCCCTCGTAGGCCAGCGCGACCGCATCGGGATGCGCGGCGACCGCGGCACGGTAGCCGTCGAGCAGCAGCGCGGGCGCGAGCTCGTGCCGGGTGTCGTTCCACTGCTCCAGGATTCGCGTGCGCTCGACCGGCTCCAGCAGCTCGATCGCACCGACCGGGCGGGCCGGATCGGCCACCACTTCCGACAGCAGCCGGACCAGACGATCGGCGAAACCGGCGACGGTGGCCTCGTCGAACAGGTCGGTGGCGTAGGTGAACGCCGCCGACACACCGGCGGCCACGCCGTCGGTTTCCAGCGGAACCAGGGTGAGTTCGAGATCGAACTTCGCGAACGGCACAGCCAGATCGACGCCGGAGACGGTCAGGCCCGGCAGTTGCAGCTCGGTGCCCGCCAGGTTCTGGAAGGTGAGCATCACCTGGAACAGCGGGTGCCTGGCCATCGACCTGGCGGGATCGAGCAACTCGACCAGCCGCTCGAACGGCACGTCGGCATGACCGAAGGCGGCGACGTCGGTGCCGCGGACCGTGCCGAGCAGCTCGTCGAAGCTGCGCGCGGGGTCCACCTCGGTGCGCAGCACCAGGGTGTTGACGAACATGCCGATCACGTCGTCGAGCACCGCTTCGCCACGGCCCGCGACGGGGGTGCCGACGGCGATGTCGGTGGTGCTCGACAGGCGCGCCAGCAGCACGGCCAGCGCCGCGTGCACGACCATGAACAGCGTCGAATTGTGTTCGCGGGACAGCCGATCCAGCGCGGCGTGTACCTCGGCGTCGATCCGGAAGTCGTAGCTCGCGCCGCGGTTGGTCATCGCCGCGGGGCGCGGGCGGTCGGCGGGCAGGTCCAATTGCTCCGGCAGCCCGGACAATTCGTCACGCCAGAAGGAGATCTGCTGCGCCAGCAGCGAATCCGGGTCGGATTCGGCGCCGAGCGTGGCCCGCTGCCAGAGGGTGAAGTCGGCGTACTGCACCGGCAGCTGGTGCCAGTGCGGCGCGTTGCCGCGCAGCCGGTCGGAGTAGGCGGCGATCAGATCGCGGGTCAGCGGCGCCATCGAGAAACCGTCGGCGGCGATGTGGTGCACCACGCACAGCAGCACGTGTTCCTCGGCGCCGAGGCGGAACAGCCGCACCCGCACCGGCGGCGCGACCGCGACATCGAACCCGGCCACGGCCTGCTCGGCGATCAGCTGCGGCAGCTGCTCCGCCGTCGCGTCGACCACCTTCATCAGCGGGACCGCGCGCGGATCGCTCACCGGCAGCACCAGCTGCACGGCGTTGCCGTCGACCTCCGGGTAGATGGTGCGCAGCACCTCGTGGCGGGAGACCAGGTCGGTCACCGCGGCACGCATCGCGGCCAGATCCAGCTTGCCGGACAGACGGACCGGCAGCGGAATGTTGTTGGCGCCGCTGGCCGGATCGAAACGGTTCAGGAACCACATCCGCTGCTGCGCGTACGACAGCGGGATCTGCTCGGGACGGGCCTGCGCGGTCAGCGGGTTGCCGGTGCCCGCGCCCACATGCGACTCGACCCGGGCGGCCAGCGCCGACACCGTCGACGCCTCGAACACCAGCTGCACGGGCACCCTGGCGTCGAGCGCGGTACCGATCCTTGCCACGGCCTGGGCGGCCAGCAGCGAGTTGCCGCCGAGCTCGAAGAAGTCGTCGTCGGCACCGACCCGCTGCGCTGTGCCCGATGTCGCCGCTCCCGAGGGCCCTGCGTGGTCACGCTCCGCTACCGCCTCCGGGCCCGCCGGTCGCGGCGGGTCGTCACCGGGCACCAGCAGGGCCGCGAACACCTGCGCGACGATCTCCTCGATCGGCGTGCTCGGCGCGCGGAACTCGCGGGCGGTGAAGGTGGGCTCCGGCAAGGCTTTTCGATCGAGCTTGCCGACCGGGGTCAGCGGAATCTCGTCGAGCAGCATGATCGCCGCCGGCACCATGTACGCGGGCAGCAGGCCCGACAGGTGGTGGGCGAGGTCGGCCGGGGTCACCGCGGCGCCCGCGCGGGGCAGCACGTAGGCGACCAGTGAGGTCACGCCGTTGGTCAGCGTGCGGCCGAGGGTGGCCGCGAAGTCGACGTCGGCGTGCGTGGTGAGCGCGTTGTCGATCTCGCCCAGCTCGATGCGCAGGCCGCGGATCTTCACCTGGAAGTCCGAACGCCCGAGGTACTCGAACGCGCCGGAGGCGTTGCGGCGCACCAGGTCACCGGTGCGGTACAGCCGTCCGCCCGGCGCGCCGGCGTCGGCGCCGAACGGGTTGGCCACGAAGCGTTCCGTGGTCAGTGCCGGGCGGTCGAGATAGCCCTGTGCCAGCGCGGGACCGGCCAGGTACAGCTCGCCGACCACGCCGGCGGGGACCGGGCGCAGGCGCGCGTCGAGCACGAACGCCGCCACGCCGGGGATCACCGAACCCAGCGTCACCGGCTCGCCCGCGGCCATCTCGCCGGTGGTCACCATGACGGTGGCCTCGGTGGGTCCGTAGGCGTTGAACACCGAACGGCCGGCGCTCGCCCAGCGATCCACCAGTTCGGGGCCGAGCTTGTCACCACCGGTGACGACGACGCGGACGCTGTCGACCGCGGTGGAGTCCACCGACTCGAGCGCGCCGGGCGTGATCAGCAGGTGCGAGACCTGTTCACGGCGAACGAGATCGGCGAGCTCATCACCACCGAACACGGTCGGCGGGACGACAACCAGGGTCGCGCCCGCGGTGAAGGTGAACAGCATCTCCATCAGGGAGAAGTCGAAGCTGGGCGAGCTCAGGTGGGTCACCCGCGACTCGGCGGTGACCCGGTACTGCCCACCCACCGCGGCCATCGTCGACAGGCCCGCCTGGGTCACCACCACGCCCTTGGGCAGACCGGTGGAACCGGAGGTGTAGATGACGTAGGCCGGGTGGCGCTCGTCGAGCGTGCGCACCCGGTCGCTGTAGGAGATAGCGTGCGCGGGCTGCGCGGCGACGGCAGCCGTCACCGCGGGGTCGTCGAGTTCGAGCCAGGTCGTCGAGTTGCCGAGCCCGGCCCGGTGCGCGGAAGTGGTCACGCCGAGCACCGCGTGGGAGTCGGTGACGATGTGGGCGATGCGCTCGGCCGGGTAGGCCGGGTCGATCGGCACGTAGGCCGCGCCCGATTTGGCCACCGCCCAGACGCTGAGCACCGATTCGATCGAGCGGGTGATCGCGACGGCGACGATGTCGCCGGGACCGACGCCGCGGGCGATCAGCTCCCTGGCCAGGCGCGATGATTCCTCGTCGAGCGCGCGGTAGGTGAGTTCACGCTGGTCGGCGGGCTCGCCGGTGGGGTTGAACCGGATGGCGACGGCATCGGCGGCCGACTCGACGGCCCCGGTCAGCAACTGCCCGAATGTCGGACTGCTCGACCGGCGACGGCGGTTACCGCGGGCAGAACGGCGGGCAGTTTCCATTCGGGTTCATTCACCTCTCATCGAGCCTGGACGCGCGCGAACGGCCGCCCCGTGCAGATCGAGCCATCATATCGAGGAGCGGCATACCGACCGAATGTCGTGCCGACAGCCCCAATTTCCCGGGCCCCGGGTACTAGGGCCTTGAGGAGTATCGGCCCGGCGCCAAGCGGTGTTGCCGGATCACACAGCAAAGTGACGGGGCTCATACCGAACCACCGTCACTTGGCTTTCACGGACGAATCCGCGCTCACGAACACTCAGTGCGAGGAGGGGCCCCACTCCATAGGAACACCCTTGGACGCGAGGTAAGGCAGGGGATCCATCTTGCCGCCACCCTGATCCCAGATCTCGAGGTGCAGGTGCGGGCCGGTGGACTGGCCGCGGTTGCCGACGGTCGCGATGACATCGCCCGCGTTGACCCGCTGGCCCTGCTTGACGAGCATCTCGTTGACGTGGCCGTAGACGGCGGTGGTGCCGTCGTCCTGGAGCACCCGCACCCACAGGCCGAAGCCCGAGGCCGGGCCCGCCTCGATGACGGTGCCGCTGGACACGGAGTGGATCGGGGCGCCGAGGGTGTCGGCGAAGTCCAGGCCGTAGTGCATGGCACCCCAGCGGGCGCCATAGCCGGAGCTGATCGGGCCTGCGACCGGGCGGGCGGCCTGCGGCGGCGCGACCTGGTGCTGGATGCCCTGGATGATGTCCTCGACCTGGGCGAGCGGGCCGGAGATCTCCGGCGGCAGGTTGCCGATGCCGAACGGCGCTGCCACGGGGGCGGCGATCGGCGCGGCGACCGCGTCGACCTGCACCGGCGCATCGGCGGCGGGCGCGGCGACCTGCTTGGCGGCGACCAGGCTGACCTCGGCGGCCTCGCGAGCGGAATCGGAGACGACGGATTCCTCGACGTCGTCGTTGTGCGTCGGCAGCAGCGGGGCTGCGTAGGAGATCGCCGGGGCGATCGAGGCTGCGGTGCCGACCAGGGCGCCTGCGGCGACCGCGGCGCTGGCGGCGACCCGCACCCGATCGGTACGCGACGGTTCGGCGCGGTGCCGGCTCGGGCGCCCGGCGCCTCCGTCACCCAGCAGGGTCTTGACGGAGATGGATTCGGGGCCCACACGGTGCTGCGACAAAGTTTCGTCCTAGCGTCCGACAACAAGGAAAACGAAACCGGCTTGCGACCGGCCCGGAATCCGCGTTGGCGGTTCCCGTCACCGAACCGCATGTAACGGTTCGGCATCCGTTGTGACGGGAACTCTACCCGGTCGTGACCATTCCGCAACCTTCGATCTCGAACTCGCAGGTGGGAGGCCTGTCTCACAGTAACGATCCCGTTGCCGAGCGGGTCACACGCGCCGTCGGCGCGCCCCGCCGGGGCGCCGAAAGGACAGACTCGGGAGATGGTGATCGAGAGTTTGCGTGTCCCCATCGTCGCCGCGCCCATGGCAGGCGGCCCGTCCACCCCGGAGTTGGTGGTCGCCGTCTCGGACGCGGGCGGGTTCGGCCAACTTGCCGCCGGCTACCTCGCCGCGGACGCGATGGCCGACCAGATCGCGGCGACCAGGGCCGCGACCGCCGCCCCGTTCGGCATGAATCTGTTCGCGCCCGGCCCGGTCGCCGAGCCCGCGATCTACGCCGCCTACCTCGCCGAGCTGGGCGCCGACTTCCCGCTCGGCACCCCCAAACACGACACCGACGGCTGGGCCGACAAGCTCGACCTGCTGGTTGCCGACCCGGTCGCGGTGGTGTCGACGACCTTCGGCTGTCCCACCGCGGTCGAGGTCGACCGGCTGCACGCGGTCGGCACGGAGGTGTGGGTGACGGTCACCTCGCCCGCCGAGGCACTGATCGCGATCGACGCCGGTGCCGACGCCCTCATCGCCCAAGGCGCCGAGGCGGGCGGACACCGGGCCTGCTTCCTCGACGATCCGGCCGACGACGCCGTCGACCCGCCCGGCCTGCTGACGCTGATCCAGCTGCTCACCGCCGTCACCGACCGCCCGATCGTCGCGGCGGGCGGCATCGCCACCGCCGCGGGCCTGGCCGGCGTGCTCGCCGCGGGCGCGGCCGCCGCGCAGCTCGGCACCGCGCTGCTGCGCTGCCCGGAGGCCGGGACCAACGCCGTGCACCGCGCCGCGCTCGGGTCGGCGGAACCGACCATGCTGACGCGCGCGTTCACGGGACGACGTGCGCGCGGAATCCGCAACCGTTTTCTCACCGAGCACACCGCGACCGCGCCTGCCGCCTACCCCGAAATCCATTACGCCACCGCACCGTTGCGCGCCGCGGGCCGCGCCGCGGGCAACCCCGACGATGTGAATCTGTGGGCGGGGCAAGCGCATTCGCTGACCACCGAGCTACCGGTAGGCGAACTGATCAGCGGCCTGTACGCCGACGCGAAAAGCGCACTCCGAAAAGCGCTTTCAGAGTGAATCCAGTGTTGTTGACAACGAATTTCGTTTAGACTCGAGTGGCATCGCATCCCGCCGACCACCACCAAGCAGGAGGAGAGCGCCATGTCCCTCGATGTTCCCGCAGCACTGCTCGAGCGCGCCGAACAGGGCGATATCGATGACGCAGAATTCGTCGAATGCGTCCGCACGTCACTGCCTTACGCCTGGGAAGTGGTGAGCCGGGTAGCCGGTGAGCTGCAGGCAGGCGCCGAGGAGTACGCCGACAACCGGGTACCGCCGCCGGACGAGGTGGCCCGCGGCCAGCTGCTGCGCGCCCTTGCCTCCGACGCGATTCGTGGCGGACTGGAACGGCATTTCGGCGTGAAACTCGCCTTCCAGAACTGCCATCGGGTCGCGGCTTTCCCGCTCTCGGCAGTCGGCGGCGAGACCTACACCCGCTACATCAGCCCGCGGGCCCAGCTCCTCAACCAGAGCCCGGAACTCCGGAACTGTTGAGCACCAGCGTTTCTCCTCGACAACTGAATATCGACAACTGCATCGCACAACAGAATCCGACAACTGAATGAAAATGGCGGGCGTGGAAGCAATTCCACGCCCGCCGTCATCGACCGGGGGATCAGCCCAGCGTCGTCACTTCCAGCTCACCCTCGGCGAACTGGGCGCGCAGGCGCTTCTTGTCGAACTTGCCGACGCTGGTCTTGGGCACCTCGGCGATGAAGGTCCAGCGCTCCGGCAGCTGCCACTTGGCGAACTTGTCGGCCAGGAAGTCGCGCAGCTCGACGGGCTGGGTGGTGGCGCCTTCGACGAGCACGATGGCGACCAGCGGGCGCTCGTCCCACTTCTCGTCCGGCACACCGATCACGGCGGCCTCGGCGACCGACGGATGGCCCATCACGGCGTTCTCCAGGTCCACCGAGGAGATCCACTCGCCACCGGACTTGATGACGTCCTTGGAGCGGTCGACCAGGGTCAGGTAGCCGTCGGGGCTGATCTTGCCGACGTCGCCGGTGCGCAGCCAGCCGTCGTCGAACTTGTCCGGGTCGATCTCGGCGCCGGTCGGCGAGTAGTAGGAACCGGTGATCCAGGCGCCGCGGACCTCGAGCTCGCCGAGCGACTCGCCGTCGTTGGGAACGACCTTGCCGTCGTCACCGACGAGCCTGGCCTCGACATTGGCCGGGAAGCGGCCCTGGGTGTAGCGGTAGGCCCAGGCCTCCTCGCCTTCGACACCGGCGGGCGCGTGCGCGACGCTGCCCAGCGGGGAGGTCTCGGTCATGCCCCAGGCGTGCAGGATGCGCACGCCGTGCTTCTCCTCGAACGCGCGCATCATCGACGGCGGCACCGCGGAGCCACCGACGACGGCGGTGCGCAGGTGCGAGATGTCCTGCGGCTGCGCGGCCAGGCCGGCCAGCACGCCACCCCAGATGGTCGGCACTGCGGCGGCGAAGGTCGGCTTCTCGGCGGCCATCATCTCCAGCAGCGGGCCCGGCTGCAGGAAGCGGTCCGGCATCAGGATGTTCGCGCCCGACATCAGCGCCGCGTACGGCAGGCCCCACGCGTTGGCGTGGAACAGCGGCACGATCGCGAGCACGTAGTCCGAGCCCTGGAAACCCATGCCGTTGGGCTGATTCACCTGCATGGCGTGCAGCCAGTTGGAGCGGTGCGAGTAGACGACGCCCTTCGGGTCGCCGGTGGTGCCGGAGGTGTAACACATCGCGGCGGCGGAACGCTCGTCGACGACCGGGAAGTCGAAGTCGGCGGACTGGCTGTCGAGCAGCTCGCGGTAGGAGTGCACAGTCACGCCATCGGGCGCGGTCAGCGCGGACGCGTCACCGTTGACGACGATCACGTGCTTGACCGTCTTCAGGTTCGGCAGGTACTGCGCGAACAGCGGCACCAGCGTGCCGTCGACGAGGACGACCTGGTCCTCGGCGTGGTTGGCGACGAAGACCAGCTGCTCCGGGAACAGGCGGATGTTGAGCGCGTGCAGCACCGAGCCCATCGCGGGCACCGCGATGTAGGCGACCATGTGCTCGTTGTTGTTCCACATGAAGGTGCCGACGCGATCACCCTCTTCGATGCCGAGTCCGCGCAGCGCGTTGGCCAGCCGGGCGGCGTCGGCGCCGAGCTCGCGGTAGGTCATGGTGCGCACACCGTCACCGGTCCAGGTGGACACGGTCGAATTGCCCTGGAAGGTGGCGGCATAGTTGAGCAGCTTGGCCAGCGACAGCTGGTCGTCCTGCATGGTGCTCAGCATCGATAACTCCTTCGGTCTCGCCGCGGCATGAGCCACGTCACACCGGATGCTACCGAAAAGAGACCAAGCGGCAATTGTTTCCCAGCGCAACTTTTCCTGGTGAACAGCGTGTTCACCGACAGCGCTGTTGCTACCGATGCGGCGGCTCGGCGCCAGGCCCGCGATGATGCGCCGGCACACCAGGACCCGCGTGCTCGGCGTTGTGCACCGCGTCGACGACCAGCCTGCGGACGTGGTCGTTGTCCAGGCTGTAGTAGATCGTGGTGCCCTCGCGGCGGGTGCGCACCAGCCGGGCCATGCGCAGTTTGGCCAGATGCTGCGACACCGACGGGCCCGGCTTGCCGACCTCGGTGGCGAGTTCGTTCACCGACAATTCACGGTCGGCCAGGGCCCACAGCACCTGGACCCGGGTGGAGTCGGCGAGCATCCGGAACACCTCGACGACCAGGCCGACCTGGTCCTCGGCCAGCGGTGCGCGGACCGGTCCGCCATCTGCGTTCATGCGCAGATAATAGGCCCGGTTCGTCAGCGCAGGGCGAGGTCGGCCAAGGCCGTCCAGTCGGCCAGCACCTGCTTGCGGCGGACCCGGTCGCGCCCGACCATCTCGTCGAGGGTGGCGCCGCGAACGAGGTTGATGGTGAGCCAGAAGGTGCTCTCCAGCCGTTCCCCGGCGATGCCCGCATCGATCAGCCCGGCGCAGCGGTCGAGTAGTTCGACGGTCAGATCGTGCTGGACGCGCAGCATCTCACGGCGCAGCGGCGGGTCGTTGGCGATGCCGACGTAGAGCTCCACCGAGGCGCGTCCGAGCTGGCCAGCGAATGTCGCGGTGACCAGTTCCACCAGCACCGCACCCGCCGTCGTGTCGGCGGGCAGGGCTTTCGCCTTGCGCTGCATGGCTTCCCGCTGACGCTCGGTGAGATGGCCGATGGTCTGGGCGAACAGTTCGCCGCGGGTGTGGAACTGGTGTAGCTGCGCGCCGCGGGTGACCCCGGCCCTGGCGGTGATGTCGGCGATCGACGCGCCCGCATAGCCGACCTCGGCGAGGCTCTCGATCGCGGCGTCGAGCAGCAGCGTCCGCGTCCGCAGGCTCTTCTCCTGATGCTTGTTCGGTGGCAACGCAGGCATCGTCCCAGTATAGGGGTTGAAAATTCCGTGCTGCCTTGCACGCAATTCAGTGCTGGACGTACTGTGTCGACATGGCTGTTGACCGGATGCTGCCCACCGACGAGGCGCGCGAGCTGATCGAACTGACCCGCGACATCGCCGACAAGGTGCTCGAGCCGCGGGTCGCCGAGAGCGAGAAGACCGGCGTCTTCCCCGACGGCGTCTTCCCCGCGCTCGGCGCGGCCGGGCTGCTGAGCCTGCCGTACCCGGAGGAGTTCGGCGGCGGCGCGCAGCCCTACGAGGTATACCTGCAGGTACTGGAGGAACTGGCGAGCCGCTGGGCGGCGGTCGCGGTCGCGGTGAGCGTGCACGGTCTGTCCTGCCATCCGCTGTTCACCTACGGCACCGACGAGCAGAAGCAGCAGTGGCTGGCGGGCATGCTGTCCGGCGAAACCATCGGCGCCTACAGCCTTTCCGAGGCCCACGCCGGGTCCGACGCGGCCGCGTTGCGCTGCCGGGCCACCCCCGTCGATGGCGGCTACCAGCTCAACGGCAGCAAAGCCTGGATCACCAACGGCGGCCGCGCCGACTTCTACACCCTGTTCGCCCGCACCGGCGAGGGCTCGCGCGGCATCTCCTGCTTCCTCGTCCCCGCCGGCACCGCGGGCCTGAGCTTCGGCAAACCCGAGGAGAAGATGGGCCTGCGCGGCATCCCGACCACCACCGCCGCCTACGACGACGCGTTCCTGCCCGCCGAGCGCCGCATCGGCGACGAGGGACAGGGCCTGTCGATCGCGTTCAGCGCGCTGGACGCGGGCCGTCTCGGGATCGCCGCCGTCGCCACCGGCGTCGCCCAGCGCGCGCTCGACGAGGCCGTCGCCTACGCCAAGGAACGAGAGGCGTTCGGCCGCAAGATCATCGACCACCAGGGCCTCGGCTTCGTGCTCGCCGACATGGCCGCCGCGGTCGACACCGCCCGCGCCACCTACCTCGACGCGGCCCGCCGCCGCGATGCCGGACTGCCCTATTCGCGCCAGGCCAGCGTCGCCAAACTGGTCGCCACCGATGCCGCCATGAAGGTGACCACCGACGCGGTGCAGGTCTTCGGCGGCTACGGCTACACCCAGGACTTCCCGGTGGAGCGCTACATGCGCGAGGCCAAGGTCATGCAGATCTTCGAGGGCACCAATCAGATCCAGCGCCTGGTGATCGCCCGCCATCTCGCCGGGTGAGCTATCCCGCAACGCGCTGATCAAGCCGCCTCAGCCCGATAGGGCAACCTGCCAGTAAACTGGACGGCGTCTCGAGACCTCGGGCGAAAAGAGGTGCGCGATGCTGTGGTGGCTGATCGTGATCGTCGTCGTGTGTGTGCTGGCGCTGCTGTATCTGCGCGCCGAGCAGAACAAGCGGAACGCGCGCGAACTCGAAGAGGCCCAGGCCGACGCCAGGGTGGCGATCGAACGGCTCGGCGGCCAGGTGTACCAGCTGTCGCCGCGCAACGAAGCGGCCAGGCAGGCACTGGCCGACGCGTCCGAACGCTACAACGCCGCCGGCGGTCAGATGGACAGGGCGAACTCGCCCATCCACGCCCGCCTGGCCAAGCAGACGGCGCTGGAAGGGCTCTATTACATCCGCGCGGCGCGCACCGCGATGCAGATGGACCCTGGCCCGCCGGTACCCGCCCTCGACGGTCAGGACATCGCCGGACACGTCGACGAACTGCGGGTCGTCGAGCACAACGGCCGCCGCATCGCCGCCTCCCCCGCCCCGTCTCCGGGCACGCCTAATTACCACCCCGGTGGTCGCGTGGCCGGACGACCGATCCCCGCGGGGTGGTACTCGGAGCCGTGGTGGAAGCCCGCGCTGATCGCCGGCGCCTGGGGCGCCGGTGCGGCTCTGTTGTTCACGTCGATGTTCGCCGGGATGGCCGGAGTCGGCTACGACGCCCAGGCGTTCGAGGACGGCACCGGTGAGGCGGCGCTCGACCACGGAGACCAGGGCGAGATCGGCCAGGATCCGGGATATGACCCGGGTCAGGATTCAGGTGACTGGGGCGGCTCCGAGGGTGGTGGATACGACAGCGGCGGGTTCGACAGCGGCGGTGGATTCGACGCCTTCTGATCGGCTCGTGTGACGGGTGCTCGGCGGGGAGCGGCCTGCTCCGCACCGGCTGTGCTCGACGAGCAGCCACGGGTCACCGCGCACCGCGGCTCCGCCGCGTCCGGGTCGCCTTTCAGGTCCGGTCCCGAACAGTCCCGGTCGCAGCCGGGAACATCGGCGCACTGTTGCCCATCGCCCTGCATCCGAGCCCACAGCTAGGTGGTGGCCTGCTGCGGGATGCACGGCTGGGCGGTGGTCTGTTGCCGGACCTACGGTTGGGCGGTGGCCTGCTGCCGAGCCCACGGCTAGGCGGTGGTCTGCTGGGCGGTGGCTTGCTGCCGGGCCCACAACTGCGCAGTGGTCCGCAGCCAGGCTCACTGCCGCTGGGCGGTGGTCCGCTGCCGGATCCTCCGCCGCCCGGCACCGTGCTGCCCCGCACCCTGATGCGCGGTGCCCTCGTGTGCGGCGGCCCGGAACCCGGCGCCCTCCCATGCGGCGGATCCCAGCTCGGCGCCGCCGGATGAGCAGGTAGGCCAGGCCCGTGATCACCACGCCGAGGACGATCAGAAACAGCAACATGATCGGGCCGGCCGGGGGCTCCACGCTCTCCCGAGCGGACACCGCGACCTCCGCCGCCGGGCCTGCGACAGTGGGGATCTCGAGGTCGACGGACTCTACGACAGGCGAAGCCGTCGCGGTCGACGCGAACTCGAACTGGTCCCGGCCCGCATCGAGCAGCGCTACCGGGGGCGAGGTGCCCGGGGAATCGACCGGCACAGTGGCCGGGCCGAACATGGTGGCCAGGCCAGTGAGCCCTGCCAGCACGCCCGCGCCGAGATCGCCGGGCAACAACTGCTGCACGCTGGGCGCGATCATCCCTAACGCCTCATCGACCAGCCAGCGATCTGGCGCAGGAAGGGCGGGCCCGCTCGGATTCAGGCCGATCCGCTCCAGCATCGGACCGAGATCGGCCGGTGACAGGATCGGCTCGATCGGTGGCAGGGGAAGAGGTGGCTCCATCACGGATGCGACCGGGAAGACGACGTCCGCGCGTTCGGCGACAGCGCTGTGGCGCAGCTCCTGCACTGGTGCTGCGTATTCCGAATGCGAGTGGGCGGTGATCGGCGCGTCGAAATTCGCAGGCGCATCGAACTCAGGGGGCGCGCCGACCGGCAATACCGGGTCGACGACAGGTGGCACCACGACCAGAGCGTGATCGACCGGGATGCCGTCATCCGCGGCGGCCACACCCGCCACCGACAGCATCGCGCATATCAGCCCCGCCAGCACACCACCGCGAACAAATCGGGCTCTGCCCATCACACTCCTTTCCTCCTCGTAGTAGCCGCCGGACAGCGCCGCCGCTCGACGACGGCACCAGGCTGATCCTCAGCTCGGCATCTGACATTCGTCCAGCTCCGCGGCATCGTGCCGGACCTGCCTTGACGTGGGCAGCCCCTGCGCGACGACGCGGACGCGCGGATTCTCGTTCTCGATCTGCTGCGCCGAAGCGGCGAGCAGATCCCTCGCGACGGCACGCAGCCGTTCGGTGTCGGCGAGATCGACCGCGGTCATCTCGGCGGCACGCGACGAATCCGCCTGCTGAAGCCGGTCGAAGAGACCGATCAATTCGCCCTGTGCGGTAAGCCATTCGTCGCGGAACAGGCTCGGGATCGGCAAGAGATGCGCGGCATCGCGCGCACTCCCGGCCGCGGCGGCGCGAGTACCGAGAATCATCGCCGCCGTATCGCGGTACTGCACCGGCGTGAGCGCACCGGCATCGCGCTCGGCAGCTTCGAGATCAGCGCGATACCGGGTCTGCAAGGAGCAGACGGACCCGTAGAACGCGAGCATGGTCGCCTGCGTCTCCGCGCTCGCACCATCGAGCTCGGCGGTGCGCGCGGCGTCCCGATCGGCGCGGTCTCGTTGCGACAGCGTCGAAACCGGATCGAGCAACCCACCGTCGACCGAGCACCCGACCGACCCCAGACACACCGCCGCGGCCAGCACGAGCGCCCTCACCACAGGAAAGCGGAACCCCACAACCATGACCACGTACTCCTCGCGAGAAGGCAGAAAGTCATTGCGTGAACGAATGCCCGAACAGGCGGGCGAAAGCCTCCGGGAACGCTAGGGCACCCAGCCCCTACACCCGTGACCCCACACCCGTTTCAGATCAGCGTGTCGCCGGGCGATCACGATCAGATCATCCTCAAATGATCCGATCCCCGGGTTGACCGCGCCACAGCCCGCGCACGCTATACTCGGCACGGTCAAACCGGGGCCCGCGCACTGCGGTTCCGGCAGACGACCAACCCCGCCTTCGTAGCTCAGGGGATAGAGCACCGCTCTCCTAAAGCGGGTGTCGCAGGTTCGAATCCTGCCGAGGGCACATCATCATCGCTGATCACAGCGCTTTTGCTCCGCCCTACCGAGCGGCCCGAAGGCCGTGCCCACACTCGGCGGCATGGTGGGCATCGAGGCGCTGCAGACCGGCCGGCATCGCAGGACGATCCAAGGCGTCGACCGCACCTTGCCCGCCCGCGACGCACTAGCGATGACCGGACGGAACGACCTCTTCATCCATGAGGTGTTCGCGGCCCCACGCTTCCAAGGGGAGCAGGGCGCTGTTGAGTAGCTCGCCCAGCGGGGTCAGGGAGTACTCGACACGTGGCGGCACCTCGTCGAAGACCGCGCGATGGACGATCCCGTCGGCCTCCAGTTCGCGCAGTTGCGTGGTGAGGACCTTCTCGGTGACGCCCTTCACCTGACGGCGCAATTCACCGAAGCGGTGGGGACGTTCGCTCAGCGGCCACAGGATCATCATCTTCCACTTGCCGTTGAGTACCGACAGTGTCGCGTCGAGCCCGCATGTGTACGCGCCCGGCCTGCGTGTGATCGGCACGACTGCCCCTTCCCTCTGCCTGGTCACTATCCCGGAAGTGCGCACCCACTTCCCTGTGCGTACTTGTCCGCCCTCGGATGCCACGCCAACACTAACCAGCATGTCCGACAACACGATTGAAGCGCTCACCATCCTCGGTCTCGGCGACATGGGCTCGGCACTCGCCCGCTCCTGGCTCGCCGCCGGATATGCCGTCACGGTGTGGAACCGCAGTGCGCGGCAGGCCCCGGAAGGGGCGGCGGTCGCCGCCACGGCCGCGGAAGCCGTCGCCGCCAACACGCTCGTCGTGGTGTGCCTGCTCGACGACGCGTCGGTTCGCGCGACCCTCGATGGCATCGATCTGACCGGTCACGACGTCGTCAACCTGACCACCAGCACCCCCGCCGAGGCTCGTGCGCTGTCCGAGTGGATCACCGCACGCGGCGGATGTTTCCTGGACGGCGGGATCATGGCCGTCCCATCCATGATCGGAGTCCCCGACTCGGGTGCCTACGTCTTCTACAGCGGTTCGGCGGAGCTGCACAAGACCCATGCCGACGCTTTGGCCGTACCCGCCGATGTCACCTACGTCGGCGCGGACGCCGGGTTCGCCGCCCTGTACGACATCGCCCTGCTCAGCGCGATGTGGGGCATGTTCGCAGGCGCCGCACACGCGTTCGCTCTCATCGGTGGCGAGGACATCTCACCGGTGGAATTCGCACCCCTCATGATCGCCTACCAACAAGCGATGGCCGGATACTCCTACGGCACCGCAGCGCAGCTGGCGAGCGGCGACTACACCCAGGGCGTCGAGTCGAACCTGGCGATGATGACCACGACGAACGGCACGTTGCGGCAAACCGCCGCCGAACAGGGCGTCAGCCCCGAACTCCTCGAACCCTTCATGGCACTGATGGAACGCCGGGTAGCCGAGGGCGGCGGGAACGAATCGAACACCGGCGTCGTGGACCTCCTGCGCCGGTAACGGAACCAGTTGGCGGACAGCGCACGTCTCAGCTGGGCAGTGCCGAGGTGAGCAGGACCTCGAGTTCCTCGATGACATCGTCGAGCGCCGTCGTGGATCGGTTGACCCGGCACAGGATCACCGCGCCTTCGATGGCGGCGATCGCCATGGTGGACAGGCGGGCGGCGCGCTCGGGTTCGACGCCGTCGGCTTCGAGCGCGGTGGCGAGGGCGACGTGCCAGCGGTCGATGATGCCCGCGACCGCCGGTTGCAGGTGCTGGTCGTCGGACGAGCTGCCGACGGCTACAGAGACGACCGGGCAGCCTGCCTCGAAGTCGGACTGCTCGAGCAGTGCGGTCCAGAACTGCCCGAAGCGCCGCAACGCCGCGACCGAGCCCTGGGCCACCGCTTTGTCGATGATGGCGCTGATGGCATCACCGGCCAGCGCGAGCGACTCGGTCATGATCTCGGCGCGCCCGCCGCGGAAGTGGTGGTAGACCGATCCGCGCGGTGCGCCACTGCGGGCCAGCACCGCGTCGACGGTCACCCCGGCCGAGCCGCGTTCACGCAGGAGCTCGACGGCGCTGTAGAGCATCTTCTGCCGGGTGTCGGTGCGGGCTCCCACTTGCTCTGTTCCTTCCGGGGTTTCAGCTCAGCTTTGTTATGTTACCTGCCATAATAATATGCTATGTTGCCTAGCATATTAGGCTGGAAAGGGTGCGACATGGCCGAGCCGAAGGCGACAGCGTGCGTATTGTGCGAATGCAACTGCGGGATCACGGTCGACGTGGAGGGGCGCCGGCTGGCGAAGATCCGTGGCGACAAGGCGCATCCGGCGTCGGAGGGCTACACCTGCGAGAAGGCGATGCGCCTCGACCTGTACCAGAACGGCGCGCACCGCATCACCAAGCCGCTCAAACGCCTGCCTGACGGCACCTATCGGGAAATCGACTGGCACACAGCGATCGAGGAGATCGCCGCGAAACTCTCCGCCGTCAAAGAAGAACACGGCGGAGACAAGATCTTCTTCTACGGCGGGGGCGGCCAGGGTAATCACCTCGGCTCGGCCAACGCGCTCGCGCTGCGTGGCGCGCTGGGCTCGGTGTATCACTCGAACGCGCTGGCGCAGGAGAAGACCGGGGAGATCTGGGTGGACGGCCGCCTCTATGGCGGTCACACCAAAGGCGACTTCGAACACGCCGAGGTGCTGGTGTTCGTCGGCAAGAACCCGTGGCAGTCGCACAGTTTTCCGCGGGCCAGACCGGTACTCAAGCAGGTGGCCGCCGACCCGAGCCGGTCGATGATCGTCATCGATCCGCGGGTCAGTGAAACCGCGGCGATGGCCGAGCACCATTTGCGGGTGCTACCGGGGCGCGACGCCTGGCTGATGGCCGCGCTGGTCGCGGTGATCGTGCAGGAAGACCTGGTCGACGCCGATTTCGTCGCCGCCCACACCACCGGCTACGACGAGGTTCGCGCGGCATTCCTGGCCTGCGACGTCACGGATTTCGCGAAGATCAGCGGGGTCGACGAGGGCGAGATCCGCACGGCGGCGCGCCGGATCGCGACCGCGTCGAGCGTGTGCGTCTACGAGGATCTCGGAATCCAGCAGGCGCCCAACAGCACTCTGGTGTCGTACCTGAACAAGCTCCTGTGGATCGTCACCGGCAACTTCGGCAGACCCGGCACCATGTATCTGCACTCTTCGTTCGCGCTGCTGGCCGGTGGTTCCGGTTCCGGATCGCCGCGCAAGAAGCCGGGCGCACTGGCACGCGCGCAGAAGCGGCTGATGGCGCGGACCGTCACCGCGGCGGCCACCGCGATCAGCGCGACGTTGCCCGCGCTCGCACGGGTGACCCCGCTGCGCGCGGGGGTGGAAGCCGGGGCCTCGGCCCTGCTCGACGCGATGGTCCCCTTGGCGGGTGGCATGCTCGGCGGCGGCGCGGGCACTGGCGGCGGGCGGACCTCACCGGTCACCGGTGCCAAGATCATCGGTGGCCTGATCCCGTGCAACTCGATCGCCGACGAGGTCCTCACCGACCACCCGGACCGCTTCCGCGCGATGTGGATCGACTCGTCGAACCCGGCGCACTCCCTCGCCGATTCCCCTCGGTTCCGTGCTGCCCTGCGCACACTGGACTTGTCGGTCGTGATCGATGTGGCGTTCACCGAAACCGCGCGCGAGGCCGACTATGTGCTGCCAGCGGCCAGCCAGTTCGAGAAGCCCGAAGCGACGTTCTTCAACTTCGAATTCCCCCGCAACGTCTTCCACCTGCGGAAACCACTGATGGAACCGCTGGACGGCACGCTGCCTGAGCCCGAGATCTACGCGCGGCTGCTCCGGCGCATGAACGTGGTCGACGACGCCGTCATCGCCCGCCTCCGGCGCGCGGCGCAGACCGGACGCGACACCTTCGGCGCGACTTTCCTGGCCGCCGTCGCCGCCGACCCCGCCCTCGGAAAGATCGCGCCCTACCTGTTGTACGAGACGCTCGGTACGACACTGGACCCACGCCTGCGTGGCGCCGCTGTGCTGTGGGGTATCAGTCACATGTGTGCGATGTCGAACCCGAAAGCCGTTGCCCGAGCGGGCTTCACCGGTACCGGCCTGACACCGGGCAATCGGCTGTTCGACGCGATCATCGAATCCCCGACCGGCGTGGTGTTCACCGACGACACGTGGGATGACGTGTGGCACTACGTCAAACGCAAGGATCGCCGTTTCACCATCGCCATCGACAGCCTGCTCGACCAGGTACGCGACCTGCCCACCGCCCGCGCGGAGTGGACGACCCCGGAGTTCCCGCTGGTCCTGGCCGCCGGTGAGCGGCGCTCGTTCACCGCCAACACGATCTTCCGCAACCCCGACTGGCGCCGCCGCGATCGCGACGGCCGCCTCCGGATCAGCGCCGACGATGCCACCGCCCTGCGGCTGACCGACGGCGGCCCGGCACGCCTGGTCACCGCGAACGGATCCGCCACCGTCATCATCGAGGTCAGCGACATGATGCGGGCAGGAAACATCGCACTGCCCAACGGTCTCGGCCTCGACTACCCCACCGGTGACAGCACCACGACCAGTGCCGGGGTCTCCCCCAACGAACTGACCTGCCTCGAACTCAAAGACGACTTCGCGGGCACCCCCTGGCACAAACACGTCCCAGCCAGGCTCGAAGCGCTCGAAGGCGTCCCGGCCGAATAGTCTTGACCTGAATAGGAGTTGAGCTTCTAGCGTTCGACCTATGAGTGAGAACGCAGAAGCAGTCTCGGTGCTGGGGCTGGGCGAGATGGGGTCGGCGCTGGCCACGGCCCTCCTGGACGCCGGTCATCCGGTCACCGTGTGGAACCGGTCGCAGGACAGAGCTCAACCGCTGATCGGCAAAGGGGCGCGTGCGGCCGCGACGCCCGGGGCGGCTGTCGGCGCGGCCGAGGTGGTGATCGTCAATGTCAAGGGCGGTGCTGTGGCGACTGAGCTGCTGGGTGCGGCGGGGGCGGCGTTGCGGGGACGAACCATTGTCGATCTGACCGACGGCACGTCGGAGCAGTCCAGGGCCACCGGGCAATGGGTGTCCGAGCATGGCGCCGACTACCTGCACGGCCAGATCATGACGATCGCCCCGGCCATCGGATCGCCGGACGCGGTGGTGTTCTACGGTGGCCCACGCGCCGCGTTCGACCGGCACGAAGGCCTGCTCCGGGTACTCGGCGGCCGTGCGACCCATGTCTCCGACGACCCGGGTGTGGCCGTGCTGTACGGGATGGCCGTCCACGACATCATGTGGGGCCTGCTGAACGGCTTCCTCCACGCCGCAGCACTTCTCGGGAATGCCGGTATCCGGGTCGACGACTTCCAGCAGCAGGCCCAGCCGTCCTTGGCGGCGCTGCCGACCCTGTTCCCGATGCTCGCGAACGAGATCGATCGCGCGGAGTTCGCCGTGCCCTTCGGCGCACTCCAACACCATCTGCCCTCCATCGACGACCTGATCGCCGAAAGTCGAGCCCGCGGCATCGACACCGATCTACCCACCCACACCAGAGCTCTGGTCGCCGAAGCACTCGCCGCAGGTCACGGCCATGACAGCTACGCCCGGCTGGTAGAGCGATTCGGCCGCGGATAGCCGCGCTCACGAATGGCACGAAACACGGGACGTAACATTCGGCCGAGCTCGCCCGAAGATCAACCTGACACCGGAGGAGTTTCCATATGAAACAAGCAATTGTGGCCGCCGCACGAGTCGCGGCCGCTGGTTTTTCGGGTATTGCCGCTGTTGCGATCATCGGTTCCGGCTCCGCGCAGGCGGCGCCACAGGATTGCGTTGTCCAGCGGGATCTTTTCGGCGCGTCGGCGACGTGCCCGCCCGGCGGGGGTGACAACTACGTGCTGAAGGTCGAGTGCGTCGGTCTTTACGCCAACGGGCCGTTCCCGCTGTACGGAATCGGTCCCTATTCGGCCCTCAGCTACCCCTTCGCACCGGCGGGCCAGCGCGTCAGCACCGGCTGCACGGGGATGGGTCCCGGTGTCGTCGCCGTGGCCACCAACGCGTACGTGATCTATTACGGCTAGGCCGGTTTCGAAGGCACTCGACGGTTCAGAATTTGCCCGTGTGGTGCTCGATTCGGTGGCCGAGTCGAGCACCCAACTCGGTGATGAATTCGTCGGTCAGTGGGGGCCAGCCCCAGAAATCGAAGGCGAGGGCGCCGAGGGCGAAGCAATCAGCCCAGTGCCATTCGGTGATCGGGCTCGTCACGGTGCAGGAGAGGCAGGTCGCCGACCCTGCACCGGCTTCTTTCCAGGCATCGATCGCGGCGGAGAATGGTTGCCACACAGCCTTATCAGCCTCCCACCGCTGCGGGTAGTCGATGATCACGGTCGTGGCCTCGCACCGCGGGCAATCGACCGCGGACGGTTCGATCGCGCCCTGCCCCGGAAAGTGGGCATCTCGGCCGACGATGACGGCGACCGGACCGGGCATCCAGTCCGCACCCCATTCCTGCGCGATCTGAGCCCAATCAGGCCCTGGCACATACCCTTCGTCGGCCTGAAGGCTGTACATCGTGTCGCCGGACATCTCCCGCGACAACCACCCCCGCGACACCATCCAGTCCACCATGCGCTCGGCCAGCGCGCCCGCGTCCGCGGACGTCACCTCGAGGTCGACGATGCGTTCGAAATAGTCACCCACGAGCCGCATCCTGCCACCGGGGTCCGACAGTCGTGCCGTGACCGACGTCGCGCGATGTTCTTGTGTTTCGGTTCGGGGCGCCGGCCGGCTCGGTAGGGTCGGCGGGAATTGGCGTGAGCTGGAAGGTGGAGTCGGTGGGTATCAAGCAGCGGGCCGTGGTGCAGATGAGTGCGGAGGAGATCGCGCAGTTCCTCGACCGCAGCCGGGTACTCACGCTGGCCACGCTCAACGCCGAGGGGAAGCCGCATCTGACGGCGATGTGGTTCGGGCATATCGACGGCGTCATCTACTTCGAGACCAAGTCGAAGTCGCAGAAGGCGGTCAATCTGCGCCGCGATCCCACCATCACCTGTATGGCCGAAGCCGGCGACACCTACGACCAGTTGCGCGGCGTCTCGATCGAAGGCATCGCCCACCTGATCGAGGACACCGAGGACGAGGAGTACTGGAAGGCGGGCATCGACATCTACGAGCGCTACGTCGGTCCCTACAGCCCCGAGGTCAGGCCGTTCGTGGAGGCCATGATGCACAATCGCGTCGTCGTGCGGGTCGAGCCGACACGCGTCCGGTCCTGGGACCACCGCAAACTCGGGCTGCCCGCCATGCCGCTTTCCGGCAGCACCGCCGAGGCCCCCGCACCCTGATCCGGCCTCACCCGGCGAGTAGTTCGCGTAGTGCCGCGGCACCGTCGAGAACGGCCAGCGAGCGGGCCGTGATGGCGGCGTCCCTGGCGGCCAGCGCCTCTCGCACCTGCGTGGAATGCTGCCGGAATTCGGGAATGACCTTGCGTACCTGCTCGATTCGGTAGCCGGCCCGGCGGAGTTGATGGACGATCCTGGCGTCGCGGACCTGCACGGGCGAGTACCGGCGCGCACCGCCGGTCGCGGCCGATCGATCAGGAACGACCAAACCCTCCGCGTCCCAATGTCGCAGTGTCGAGGTGCGTACGCCCAGCGCGGTGGCGAGCTCGGCGATGCTCATCGCGTCGGAACCGCGCACCTCCGTGATCGATTCCGCGGCAATGGCTTCGGCGGCCTGCCTGGCCAGCTCGAGGTCGACGCGTTCGGTGTACAGGCCCGCGTGCGCCGCGTCGAGCATCGCCAGCGCCCGCGCCTGGTCACCCGCGTGCACGGTCCGGATGATCCGCTTCGCCTCGACCGGTCCGACTCCCGCCGCGAGTGCCCGGTAGGCGAGCACCGACCGCACATGAATCTCCCGGTAGATCCGGTGCCCACCCGGCGAACGGTCCGCGGGTGGCAGCACACCGTCACGTTCGAGATTGCGTACCTGCTGGACCGAATACCCCGCACGCCGGGCGACGTCGACAGTGCGACCGACCGGCGAGTTGAGGTTTTCCACCAAGAACTCCTCGTCGTCGCCGGAAAAGTCCACACAACCACTTGAATGAGACGCTCGAACCATGACGATAGACGACATCATCGACTACGTGACCGGCCTCGGCGGCGTCCTGCACCTGAACCCCGCCCCGGACGGCGAATGGCCGGAGATCAGCTGGGGCGACTCGTTCTTCTACTACGCCCCCGACGGCGTCGTCCCGACCACGACCCAGCCCTTCGCCACCATCGTGACGAAGGACTACCCGGACGACCGGAGTTCGCGGCTCGACCGGCCCGGCACCTTCCGGCTCAATATCGCCGCAGGCCGGGAGACCTTCATCGAGTGGACGGGCCACGCGCCCGGCCGCGGCCCCGACGAGGCGGACGCGAGCGTCACCGACACCGTGATCGCTCACCCCGTCTACGGTTCGGCTGGCTGGCTGGCCGTCGTCGATCCCGGCGAGCGGACGGGCGCGGTGGTCCGAGACCTCCTGCGGACCGCCCACGAACGTGCCCGAGCCCGTTTCGAACGGCCGACACGATGAGGACTGAGCCGAGCTCAGCCTTCTAGCGCTCGACCCTGTTCTGACGGTGGTGCCGGTCTGACATGACGATGCGGTCGCGCCTGCCGGGCACGACCGCATCGCCGAGGGCTCAGGGGGTGACGATCGCGAAGTTCGGGTCGGGGTTGTCCAGCAGGCCGAACAGGCGCTGGAGGACGGCGGGGTCGCCGGTGTGGTCGATGCCGTCGAGGCCTTTGCCCGCGAGGATGCCGAGCAGCTGTGGCTTGGTGAGGTTCAGGGTGAGGTCGATGTCGGCCTTCGAGCGCGGGTCGATCGTGCGGATCAGGACGCCGTTGGACAGGGTGAGGCGCATGACCGTGTCCAGGTCGGAGAAATGCCATTCGATCCGGAACGAATCCTGTGCCGCGCGTGGGCCGTTCACCCGGATCGCGATGGTGTCGAACAGCTGGTCCACCGACAGTGCGGCGGCCATGCCGCCACCCAGGTTCAGCTGGGTCGCGCGGACGCCTTCGCGCAGTTCCTCGTCACCGGTGAGGTAGAAGCAGCGCCAGGTGGCGTTCTCCGCGCCGAAGCCGAGCTTCTTATAGGTCTGCGCGAGAGCGGCTTTCGCGGCCACATTGTGCGGCTCGGCGAATACCGCGTGCTTGAGCAGCTCGGCGGCGAAACGCAGATCGCCCGCGTCGGCATAGGCGCGGCCCTTCTCGATCACCGCGTCGATCCCGCCGATGGTCTCGACATAGCGGACGGCCTTCTGCTGCGCGGGCCACTCCCACAGCGAGCTCGGATTGCCGTCGAACCAGCCGAGATACCGCTGGTAGACGGCCTTCACATTGTGGCTGACCGACCCGTAGTACCCCCGCGCGCTCCACGCGTCGGCCAGACCGGACGGCAGTTCGATCACCTCGGCGATCTCCGGGCCGTTGAGCCCTTCGTTCATCATCCGCAGCGTCTGATCGTGCAGGTACATGTAGAGATCGCGCTGCAACGACAGGAACGCGACGATATTGTCGGCGCCCCAGGTCGGCCAGTGGTGCGAGGCGAACGCGACATCGGCGTCGATGGCGAACATCTCGATCGCCTCATCGATGTAGTGCGACCAGATGCGCGGATCACGGACCTGCGCGCCGCGCAGGGTCAGCAGGTTGTGCAGGTTGTGGGTCGCGTTCTCGGCCAGACAGAGCGCTCGGTGCCGCGGGAAGTAGAAGTTCATCTCCGACGGCGCCTCGGTGCCCGGCGTCATCTGGAACACGATCGGGACGCCGTCGACCGTCTCCTGCTGGCCGGTGTGGGTGATGTCGATAGTGGGCGGGACCAGGCCGAACGTGCCGTGGGAGGCCTGGATACCCAGACCGGTGCTGCACTGCCCTTCCGGCCCCGGTGTCATCCCGATGCCGTACATGTAGGTGCCGCGCCGGGCCATCGCCACGCCCGCGTAGACATTCTCCGAGACGGCTTCGGCCATGAAACCCTCCGGCGCCAGGATCGGGATGTCGCCGCGCCCGTCGGGCAGTACCCCGTCGACGCCGCCGAAATGGTCGCCGTGGGAATGGGTGTAGATGACCGCGGTGACGGGCCGGTCGCCGCGTTCGTCGCGATAGAGCTTCAGTCCCGCCGCGGCGCATTCGGCGGAGATGAGCGGGTCGATCACGATGATGCCCGTGTCGCCCTCGACGATCGTCATGTTGGAGATGTCGAAACCGCGGATCTGATAGATGCCATC
The DNA here is from genome assembly GCF_053608525.1 of Nocardia sp. NPDC055029. Lineage (NCBI taxonomy): Bacteria > Bacillati > Actinomycetota > Actinomycetes > Mycobacteriales > Nocardiaceae > Nocardia > Nocardia sp. NPDC055029. Next base: position 42,559 of record NZ_JBSGVQ010000001.1, on the reverse strand, counting down.
GACGACCTTGTACAGGCCGTTCTTCACACACAGCTGGGCCTGGCGGAACAGGCTCGGATTGATCGTGTCCGGGCACGGACCGTCGAGGAACGAATAGCCGCTGGTGTCGAAGACTACGTCGCCCTTGGCGTCGGTGATCCGCATCGGCGTCAACGTCGTGATGAACCCACGATCGGCGTTCTCGAAATCGGTGCGATCCTCGTAATCCAGCGCCATCGGGAAATCAGCTCCTCAGCTCGGTCTACTCGTCCACCCGATGCTCGGCGAGTCACCATGCCCCCGCATCATCCACCGCGGATGATTTCCATCTGATGCGCGAGCGGCTCCCGGCTCCTACGATCGGGCTCGACGGTGCGAACACGGGGGAAGCGGGACAACCATGCGGTCGATGAAGGCGCTCATGCTGGTGACCGATCTCGGGTTCATCGTGTACTGGCTGATCACCGCGCTGCATCTGATCCCCGCCGAACACCTGTTCCGTGACTACACCAATCCGATTCTGGTGCACTGGAACTGGTCGTTCCTTCCGCTGGACCTTGCGATCTCCGCCACCGGCCTGACCAGCCTCTGGCTGCACCGCGGCGATTCACCACAGTGGCGTCCGCTGGCGATCATCTCGCTGACTCTGACGAGCGTCTCGGGCCTGCAGGCGATCTCGTTCTGGGTGTTCGCGCGCGACTTCGATCCGGCCTGGTGGATCCCCAACCTGTTCCTGCTGATCTATCCGCTGTTCTATCTGCCGCGACTGATCGTGGCGCAGGCACGGATTCGCTAGTCGGCGTTACCTCACCGGTGGGTGTTCGGGGAGGTCGGCCGCCGCGGCGGCGACGGTCGGGTAGATGCCGATCGGGGTGTCGCCCGCTTCGGCTGAGCCGAGGACTTGGCCGAACTGGGCGACCGAGCGGGCTATGCGGAAGTCGATACGTCGGTGCGCCAGCGCATTACGCAGGTCGAGGAGCATGGTGGCGGCGGTGACGTCGAGGGCGGGTGAGGTTTCGGCGTCGAGGACGACCAGGCGGGTCGACTCGGTACACAGGTCGTTGATGCGGGTCTTCACGTTGTCGGCGTTGGCGAAGAACAGGGCGGATTCGACGCGGACCACGAGCAGGTCGGGGCGCGGGGTGAGGTCGGGGTGGCGGGCCGTATCCACCCACAGGGAGCCCTCTTTCGCCAGCGCGGCGACGTGCGGCTGGGATGCCCGGTAGACCAGGAGCAGCACCGAGACGCCGACGCCGATGAGCAGGCCGGGCAGCGTGTCGAACAGCAGCACACCGAACACGGCGGCCATGGCGGCGAGGAAGTCGGCGCGGGCCGCGCGGCCGTAGATGCTGGCGAGCAGCTGGGTCCAGACCCGGTAGAGGCGGCGCAGGGCGGCGATGTCGACGAGTTCGATCACCGCGGCGATCACCACCGCGGCCAGCGTCGCCTCGGGCAGCTTCTCGAACAGGCCGGTGAGGAAAAGCAGGGTGAGGACCGTGAGCGCGGCGACAACGAGCCCGCTGAGCTGGGTCTTCGCGCCCGCGCCACCATTGACGGCGGTCTTGGAGAGACTGCCGTTCACCACCATGCCCGAACCGAGACCCGACCCCAGATTGGCGGCGCCGAGGCCGAACAGCTCTCGATTGGCGTCGATGGCGTACCCCGCTTTGGCCGCATAGGTTTTCGCCGCGCCGAGCCCTTCCGCGAATCCGATCAGCAGCACGCCGATCGCCGGGCCGAGCAGGTCGAGATAGTCGTCGAAGCCGACGCCGTCCGGCAGGCCGAGCGCGGGCAGACCCGCATCGATGTGGCCGACGATATCGACGCCCTTGTCGTCGAGCCCGAACAGCTGCACCGCGACGATGCCGAGCAGCACGGCCAGCAGCGAGCCGGGAACCAGCGGCAGCCAGCGCTTCACGCCGAGCACGACCGCGAGACTGAGCAGGCCGATCAGCAGGGTGCGCCACTGGGTGTCACCGAGATCGCGGAGGACACCCCAAGCCTGTTCGAAGAAGTTTCCGTCGTGCTTGTCGACGCCGAACAGCTTGGGCACCTGGCCGATGATGATGGTCAGGGCGAGACCGACGATGAAGCCCTTCAGCACCGGCTCGGAGATGAACGCGGCGATGAAACCGAGCCGGAGCAGCGCGGCCAGCAGGCCGACGATGCCGGTCGCGATGGCCAGCGCCGCCGACAGCGCGATGTAGTGGTCGCCGTCGGCGCCTGCCAGCGGGGTGATGATCGCGGCCGACAGCGCCGCGGTCGCCGACATCGGGCCGACGACGAGGTGCCGCGAACTTCCGGCCATGGCATACAGGACCAGCGCGGGGACGGCCGCGTAGAGGCCGACGACCGGTGGCACGCCCGCGATCGAGGCGTAGGCCAGCGCCTCCGGCACCAGCACCGCCCACACGGTGAGCCCGGCGACGATGTCGGGCCGCAGCCAGGCGCGCTGGTAGCCGTGCAGTGAGGCCCTCACCGTCAGAGTCCGCCGATGCCCTTGCCGACCACGACCGCGCCCATCACCAGCAGCACGATCGCCATCACCGCGTGGTTGTTGGCCTGCAGCCACTGCCGGGCGCTGTCGAGGGTTGGACCCAATTTGCCGGCGGCCAGCGCGTATCCGATGATCACCGCGAGCACCGTCACCGAGGCGAGCACGGTGAACACCACGATCGCCACGAGGTCACCGCCCGCGCTCAGCCCGGCGGAACCGATGACCACACCGGCGGACAGGCACAGCAGCAGGTTCTTCGGATTCACCCCGGACAGCAACGCGCCGAGACCCGCGGCCTTGACCACGGTGAGGCTGTCGATCGCCTGCATCCAGGCAGGCACCGAGGTGTCGGAGCGGGCGTGCCACTGTTCGGCCGCGAGCACGAGAAGCAGCACACCCAACACGATCTTGAGCCACGACGCCACCGCCGACGGCTCCTTCTCCCCCGAACCGCCCAGTGATCCGGCGAGCAATGTCACCACCGCGGTTACGACCAGAATTCCGCCGACCCAGCCAACCGCGAATCCCTTCGCCGCGCCACCCGCGTTCTTGGACAGAATCATGAGAATGGCGGCGACGATGGGGATCGGCGAGATCGCCACACCCACCGCCAGCGGAAGCAGATCACCGATGACTGGGCCCATGCGGTCACGCTAGGCCGACGGGGTGGGACCGCGCGTCACACGTTGTGGGTGAGATCTGCTCACCGTGCGGCGGTGATCAATTCGAACAGGGCGGTGATGCTCTGGTCGCCGCGGCCCTCGTCGACGGCGCGGCGCAGCAGGTCGTGCATGGTGGAGTGCCAGGACAGGTCGACCCCCGATTCGGCGGCCAGCTGCACGTCGTCGACGACGGCGGTGTGGAACAGCTCGACGCTCGAGCCGAGCCGGGTGTAGTCCTTGGTGTCGATCTCCGCGGCCAGGATCGGCAGCAGCGACTCGATCATCTGCAGCCACTTCACCGAATACGGGACCATGGTCCGCGCGGGCAGGCCACGGGCGGCCAGGATCGCCGCGCCGTCGAAGAAGCCGAGCAGCGCGGGCAGCAGGGTGGCGCCGACGGCGGATTCGTAGAGGGCGGCCAGATCCGGTTCGGCACCGAGGAATTCGAGGTCACCGCCGAGGACGCGCAGGGTGCCGGCATGCTGGTCGAACACCTCGCGGTCGCCGCCGAAGTACAGCAGGGTGTCCGGATTGCCGACGGCCGACGGCACGTTCTTGATCGCCCCGCCGAGGTAGCGGGCGCCCGCGCAGTGCGCCCAGTGCGCGAATTCCCTCGCCTGGAGCGGTATTCCGCTGTTGAGCGTGATGACGTCGCGGCCAGCGACGACATCGGCGGCAGGAGCCAGACTCTCGCGGGTGGCGGCGAAGGTGGTCAGGCAGGCGATGATCAGCGAACTCGCTTCGACGGCGTCGGCGATGTCGCGGTGGGTTGTCGCGCCCGCGGCGGCCAGTGCCGTGGTTCGCTCGAAGCTGCGGTTCCACACATGCGTCGGGTATCCGGCGGCGAGGAAGGCTTGGGCGAGGGCGCTGCCCATCGAGCCGGTGCCGAGCACGGTCACCGAGGGTCGTTGCACTGAGGTCATCTGCGGCTCCGATCACTGCGCGGCGATCGGGTGACCATCGCGGTGATCCGAGTGTCGGCGCGGCGCGCGCGGGCCGACAAGTACGCACTTTTTCCGTCCGTTGCTCACCTTCAGGTAATCCACCTGGTCACGGCGGCGCTCACCGGCGGGCTGTGCCGGGCGTCACCCGCCGGGCTGTCGGCACCGCCGAGTCGCGCGGCCGGTATTTGTGATGGTCTCCAACGTCGGGTCGGGCTGACCTGCGGCGCGAGCGCGCGTCGTAGAGTTTCGCTTATGCCGGATGCCGAGATGACCGAGTTGGTGCAGCGCAGCGTCGAGGAGGCGTTGCTCGGCGGGCCGCGGCGCTACACGCGGACGCAGGTCGCCGAGCAGTCCGGGGTGCCCGAGGCGGAATCGCGGCGGTTGTGGACGGCGCTGGGGTTCCCGGCGAACGAAAACGACGAGGTCGACTACACCCAGCTCGACATCACCGCGGTCACCAATTTCCGCAGCATGAAAGTCGTTGCCGCCTCCGATATCCGGCAGCAGGCCGCCGCGGCGCGCACCATCGGTCAGGGCATGGCCCGGCTGGCCGAATGGCAGGCCGACCTGGTGCTGGCCGAGATCAAGGCGCGGGCAGCCGCGGCCGATCCGGCGATCCCGCTCGACGAACGCGTCAGGACAGCCACCGAATCCACGATGGCGAGCATCGAACAGTTGCAGTCGTATGTGTGGCGCAGGCATCTCGCGGCCGCGGCGGCCAGGGCGATCGACGCCGAGGCCGGCGAGGACTCGATGCGGACGCTGGCCGTCGGATTCGCCGACATGGTCGGCTTCACCCGGCTCACCCGGCACCTGCATCCCGACGAATTGTCCACGCTGCTGGAGGCTTTCGAGTCGACCACCACCTCGGCGATCACCGACAACGGCGGCTGGGTGATCAAGAACGTCGGCGACGAGGTGATGTTCGCCGCCGAGACCGCGGCGGACGCGGCGCGAATCTCGCTGTCCATCCAGGAGTCGACGATGCTGGTCGGCGGCACCCCGGAACTGCGGGTGGCCTTCGCCTACGGCGAGGTCCTGCAACGCTTCGGCGACCTGTACGGCTCGGTCGTCAATATCGCCGCGCGGCTCACCGGCGTGGCCAGGCCGGGCAACATCCTCATCGACGACGCCGCCGCCGAGGCGCTCGACGGTCATCCCGAATTCGCCATCCGGCACCTGCGCAGTGTGCGGGTGCGCGGCTTCAACCGGCTGCGCCCGCACCGGCTGCGCCCGGCCTCCTAGCGGGCGGTCGGCACACCGTTATCTAGGGTGTCGACGTGGAGATGGACTGGCAGAGCGTGCGCGAGCAGTACACCGTGTTCGCCGACGACGCCGTGCTCGCGCTGAACAAGCCGGCCGGGATCTCGGTGACCGGTGAGCGGCACGACACCGACCTGGTCGAGCTGGCGCGGGCGGCGGGCACCCAGCTGTATCCGGTGCACCGGATCGACAAGGTCACCTCGGGGCTGGTCCTGCTGGCCGTCGACCTGGCCGCGCACGGGCAGCTGACCAGGCAGTTCACCAAGCAGACCGCCCGCAAGGCCTATCTGGCGATCGTGTCGGGCACCGACCTGCCCGAGCGCGGCGAGATCGATCTGCCGCTCAGTGTCGGCCGCAAGAACCGGGTGCGGATCGCGGCGCCGCGCGAGGCGATCCGGCACGAGGGCCAGCGCTGGTTCGTCGACGACGCCGACCTGCTGCCCGCGAAGAACTATCCCTCGCTGACCCGGTTCGCCACCGTCGCCGAGCATGGCGACCACACCCTGCTCGCCGTCACGCCGGTCACCGGCCGCCGCCACCAGATCCGCGTCCAGCTGGCCTGGATCGGTCACCCGATCCTGGGTGACCCCCTCTTCGACCGCACCGCCACCTTCCCTCGCACCCACCTGCACTCCTGGCAGTTGGGCCTCGACGCCGATTGGCTGACTCCGCCGGTCCTGGACCTGCGGGCCACACCCGGCGCCGATTTCTGGACACCGCTGGCCGCCGACCCGGACACAGCGGCCCAGCTGCTGCACACCGCGGCCGAGCGGCTGACCGTCACGAGGTGACGCGCCGGTCCTCCTGCGCGACGGTCGCGATGACTTGCCGGCGACGGCTCGGCATCAGCAGGGTCGGGTGGCCCACGCTCCAGCCGGCGCCCGCGCAGATGAATTCCTTGATGCGCGCTCCGATCCGGCCAGTCAGCACGCTGGAGGTCGGCTGATCGTCGAAGGTCACCTTCTGGACGATGCCGTCGCGGCGGCCGAGGCTGATGCACTGCAAGGCATAGCCGATCTGCTCGTCGGGGACCGGTCGCCCGGTCAGGCGTGCGGCGATGGCGTCGCCGGCTCGCCAGGCCATCGGGCTGCCGGTCGCGCACGCCATCCGCAGTGGCACGCCGCCGGGACCGTCGGCGAGCGCGGCGTCGCCAACGGCGTAGACGTCCGGGTGTGAGACCGAGCGCATGGTGGCGTCGACGACGATCCGCCCGGTGTCCGACACCGTCAGCGTGGTGGCCGCGGCGATGGGGTGCACCGCGAAGCCCGCGGTCCATACGGTCAGCGCGGACGGAATCTCCGTGGCGCCGGCGACCACGGCGGTCGCGGTGACGCGGGTGATGTCGGCGTGGTCGTGCACGGTGATGCCGAGCCGGTCGATCACCTTCTTCAGGTGCTGCTGTGCCTTCTCGCTCAGCCATGCGCCGACACCGCCGCGCGCGGCGATCGACACGGCGAGATCCGGGCGGGCCTCGGCGATCTCCGTGGCGGCTTCGATGCCGGTCAGGCCACCGCCGACGACAACGACCGGCGCGCCCGCGGGCAGTTCGCCCAGCCGGGCACGCAGCCGCAGCGCGGTCTGCTTCCCCGCGAGGCTGTGGGCGTGCTCGGCGACGCCGGGGACGCCGTGATCGGTGCCGGTGCTGCCCAGCGCGTAGACGAGGGTGTCGTATGCGATGGTCGCGCCGTCGGCGAGGGCGACCTGCTTGCGCTCGGCGTCGACCGCGGTGACCCGGTCGATCACGACCTGCACGCCGGTGCCCGCGTACACCTCACGCAGGGGGTGCTCGCGCAGCTGCTGGCCGGTCGCGAGCTGATGCATGCGCACCCGCTCGACGAAGTCGGGATCGGCGTTGACGACGGTGATCGCGACGTCGTCGCGATGCAGCCGCTTCGCCAGACGTCCGGCGGCGATGGCTCCGGCGTACCCGGCTCCGAGGACGACAATGCGGTGCTTCATGGCTCGCTCCTATCGGGATGGACTCCCCTCCTGAACCGGACAGGCGCGCGAACCCTGACATCACCCGGCTGTGATCTGGGTCACCATGCGAAACCGAGCGGGGTGTGCGGCCCTTCGGCCGTCCACTGCCGGGTGATGCGAGCCAGCTTCTCCGGGTTGACCTGGATCTGGACACCGGCGATGCCCTCGGGCGTCACGTCGAGGCCGACGACGGCGATGACCTGGTCGCCGACCAGCGCCAGCGCGCCGGGCACACCGTTGACCACGCACGCGTAGAACACCGGAGCGCCGCCGACGTAGGCCCGCTTGGCCGGGGTCGGGCGGAACACGTGGCTGAGGTAGCGGGCGATGCCGAACGCGCCGAGGACCGGGGTCTTGCGGGCCGGGATCCGGCCACCACCGTCGGCCACGCTGACCGCGTCGTCGACGAGCAGCCGGACCAGCGGATCGGTGTCACCGCTGAGCACCGCCGCGAGGAACTCCTCGACGATTCGCTGCGCCGTTGCCGCGTCGACCATGACGCGGGACCGCCCGCCGACGTGCTGTTTCGCCCGCCGGTAGATCTGCTGGCAGTTCGACTCACCGATGTCGAGGATCTCGGCGATCTCGCGATGCTGATAACCGAACGCCTCGCGCAGCACGTACACCACACGCTCGTTGGGCGAGAGCCGTTCCATCAGCATGAGCATCGCGAGCGACACGGATTCGCGCTGCTCGACGGTGTCGGCCGGGCCGAGCATGCGGTCACCGGCCAGGACCGGCTCCGGAAGCCACTGTCCCACATAGGTTTCCCGCCGCGCCCTGGCCGAGGTGAGCTGGTTGAGGCAGATGTTGGTGAGCACCTTCGTCAGCCACGCCACCGGCGTCTCGATCCGTTCCCGGTCGGCCGCGTGCCAGCGCAGGTAGGTGTCCTGCACCGCGTCCTCGGCGTCACCGGCCGAGCCGAGCAGCCGGTAGGCGATCGCCTCCAAGCGGCCACGGGAGGCCTCGAACACATCGGCCTGGTCGGTACTGAGCGTCATCTCCCTATGGTCGGCCATTCGGGCGGGGCGCCGCCACCCGGCCAGACGCGGGGTACCCGCCGTCCCCGTCGGCGTCCGCCACCGCAGCCCGGCGGCACCCGGCATGGCGACCACCACTCGACACCCCGGTGGCAGCCGGGGCGCCGAACGGCTCGGGGATCAGCCGGGATGACGGGACGGCCGCCACTCCGGCGAACGGCCGAGGACGCGCAGAATGCGGTCGAGGGTCGCCGATTCGTCCGGCACATCGAGCCCAGGGGCGAAGGCCGCGCCAGGGCGCTGACGTGACTTGCCGGTGGGGACCGCCCGGGCGACGCGCAGGGCGGTCGGGGCCAGGTCCGGGTCGAGGTCGACCGTGCGGCCGACGGATCGGGCGACATCCCACGCGTGCACGACGCTGTCGATGAGGTGAAAGCCGAGGGCGGTCGTGGCCGGAAAGTGGCCGGGCGGAATCTCCGGCAGCGCCAGGGTGCGGGCGAGCGCGCCGGGTGCGGCGAAGGCGGCGACGACCTCGTCGGCCGAGCGCAGGAGGTCACCGACCGGGTCGGCGGCGCGCCGGACTTCCCACACCGCCGGGTCGTCCTCGCCGCGCGCCGCGGCCGCGAAGCCCCGGTTCTGCGTGCCCATGTGTTCGAGCAGGGCGCGCAGATCCCATCCCGCGCAGGGTGTTTCGACAGTCAGCGGGGCGGTGACCGCCGCCTCGACCGCGTCGACGCTCAGCCGGACGGCGCGCTGGTGCCGGGCGAGGAGCGCCTGATCTTCCAAAATAGTATGCATAGGTAGATCGTATGCATCTGCTTATGATCTGCCAAGGCGATCTCCCCGGTAGATTTCGACCATGCCGAAAGCGACCCGCCCCGACCTGGCGGCCATGCTCGTGCCGCTCGGCCGCGCACTGACGGAGGCGGAACGGCCCGTCCTCGACCGGCACGGACTCACCATGTGGGCCTATGTGGTGCTGCTCGGCCTCGGCGAACAGCCCGTCTACACCCAGGCCGCGCTCGCCAAGGCGGTCCGCGCGGACAAGACCCGGATCATCCCGGTACTCGACGACCTGCAGCGCCGCGGCCTGATCCGGCGCGAACCCGATCCGGCCGACCGGCGGGTCAATCTGGTCCAGCTCACGCCCGACGGCGCGCGCCTGCGCGACCGCGCCCAGCACGACATCCAGGAGCAGGAACAGCGGTTGCTGGCCGACCTCACCGACGCGGACCGGCGCACCTTCCTGCGAGTACTACAAGAACTCGCCGAGCGCAGCGGAACGGCAGATCTCCAGGCGTGAGCGATGACACAGACCACCGATTAGGTTTCGGTCCGTGGCACGCCTCATGAAGACGGATAAGCCCAGGTCATCTAGCCTTGAGAGGTGCCGATGACTCATACCGGCGCACTCTGACGCAACGGAGCGATCCCAGAGAAGAAAGCGACTGCCGATGATCCTGGCGGCTCAGCTCAGCGATACCCACTTCGACCTCACTCCGCGCAACACCGAACGCGTGGAACGAGTGATGGCCTATCTGGCCGACCTTCCCCGCAGGCCCGACGTCATCCTCGTGACCGGTGACATCACCGATTCCGGCAAGCCGGAACAGTACGCCGAAGCCCGCCTCGCCCTGCGGGCCGATATCCCCGTCTACCTGCTGCCGGGCAACCACGACGACCGCGTCGCCTTCCGCACCGACCTTCTCGGCGAACCCGCCTCGACCGCTCCGATCAACAGCGTCCACCGCGTCGGCCCACTCACCGTGATCATGCTCGACTCCAGCATCCCCGGCGAATCCAGCGGCCTGCTGGCCGAGGAGACCTACGACTGGCTGCGCGCCACCCTGGCCGGCGCACCGCCCGAAGGCCCGATTCTGCTGGCCCTGCATCACCCGCCGAAGCCCGTCGCCAGCCCGATCGTCGACGTCATCGCCCTGGCCGAGCCGAGCCGCCTCGCCGCCGTCGTCGCGGGTGACCCACGCATTCTCGGCATCCTGACCGGCCACGCCCACTCCCCCATCGCGACGATCTTCGCGGGAAAACCCATGATCTGCTGCCCAAGCACCGCTTCCGTCCTCGGCGGCGCCTGGGAGGTGACCCTGCCCCACCGGGTCATGGACTATGCCCCCGATCCCGCGATCGCCCTGCACGTCATCGACGAAACCCCTACCCTGACAACTCATTTCCGCACCGTCGCGATGGGCGGCTGGCTGACAGTGCCCCCGGCCTGACGCCTGGCTCACCGGGAGCGTCTCGCGCTCCCGGCGGGTTGTCACCCCCGATGTTTCCGCAGGTTCCTCACACAATCGCCACAGAACGTCACAGCTCGGCCACATACACCCCTGGCAGACTGAACGAGTGAGAGACAAGCCCGCGGACCTGCCCCGCGGACCCCTGCGCCCCATCGAGCTGGCAACCGGCGCCGTCATGGCCGGCCTGACCGTCGGCCTCATCACCGTCGGCTCCCTGGTTCCGATGGCCGCGGCCCTGCAACTGGTCGCGGCGGTGCCGCTGGGTCTGCTGGCCCACCGTTATCGGCTGCGCGCACTGGTCACCGCCACCATCGCCGCCGGACTGGTCACCTTCGTCGCGGCGGGCCTCATGCCCGCGCTCGGCGTCTTCGGCGCCGCCACCGTCGCGGGCATCATCGGCATCGTGAAGCGCCGCGGCGGCGGCCTGCCCGCCGTACTGGCGCTGGCGGTCGTCGCGGCCGTGGCCTGGGGACTGTTCTCGGTGGGCATGCTGCTGGTCTTCGCACGCACCAGGCAATTGTTCTTCGACGCGATCAGCAGTACGGCCGAGGGCATCCAGAACCTGGCCGCCAGGCAGCCGGCACTGGAACCGCTTGGCCGGGCCGCCGCCGAGGCCACCGCCGCGGTGCTGCGCTGGTGGTGGATCTATCTCGGCGCCTCGGTCGCCCTCGGCGTGCTGGTGAGCACGATCGTGTCCTGGTATGTGCTCGGTTCGGTGCTGGACCGCCTTGCCTGGCTGCCCGGCAGCGACCGCCTCGACGCACCCGACGACGACCGCCCGGTCGGCCCGCTCCCGGTCACCCTGCACGGCGCGGGCTATCGCTACGCCGGCGCCACCGCCGACGCGCTCTCCGCTATCGATCTGACGATCCATCCGGCCGAGTTCGTCGCCGTGGTCGGCCACAACGGCTCGGGAAAGTCGACCTTGACGCGGGTACTCGCGGGCAGGCCGCCGACATCGGGCGCGGTCAGCAGGCCCGGTTCGGCCGGACTCGGCGAACTGGGCGGCACCGCACTGGTGCTGCAACGGCCGGAGAGTCAGACGCTCGGCGTCTCGGTGGCCGACGATGTCGTGTGGGGGCTGGCTGCGGAGCTGGCGGCCGAGGTCGATGTCGACGCACTGCTGGCCGAGGTCGGCCTCGACGGCATGGGCAGGCGCGAGACCGCCACCCTGTCGGGCGGCCAGCAGCAGCGCCTCGCCGTCGCCGCCGCGCTGGCCCGTCGCCCCGCCCTGCTCATCGCCGACGAGGCGACCTCCATGATCGATCCCGACGGCCGCCGCGACCTCGTCGCCCTGCTGGCCGAACTGCCGCGCAGGCACGGCACCGCGGTCGTCCTGGTGACCCATCACGAAGCCGACGCCGAGGCCGCCGACCGGGTGATCCACCTGGCGAACGGCCGCATGGTCGACCACCTCGCCAGCTGGCCGCGGCCCGCGGGTGACCAGCGCCGCAGCCCGATGGGCGCGCCCATCCTCGAGCTGGCCGACGTGCGCCACACCTACAACCGCGGCACGCCGTGGGAGGCGCCCGCCCTGCACGGCGTCGATCTGTCGGTGCGCCAGGGCGAGGCCCTGTTGATCGTCGGCGGCAACGGCTCGGGCAAGTCGACGCTGGCCTGGATCATCGCCGGTCTCATCGCGCCGAGCTCGGGACGCTGCGAGCTGCGCGGCGATCCGGTCGACAAGCAGATCGGCCGGGTGGCCCTGGCCTTCCAGCACTCCCGGCTGCAGTTGCAGAAGCAGACCGTCGGCGCCGAGATCGCCGATTGGGGCGGGCGGGCGACCGGCTCCGGCGCGGTCGGCCGGGCGCTGGACGCGGTCGGGCTGGATCGCCGCCTCGCCGCCCGTTCGGTGGAGGAGCTCAGCGGCGGGCAGGCCAAGCGGGTGGTGCTCGCGGCGATGGTGGCGAGTCATCCCCAGGTGGTCGTGCTCGACGAGCCGCTGGCCGGGCTGGATCCGCAGGGCCGTGCCGAGATCGTGGAACTGCTCGCCAGGCTGCGGGATTCGGGACAGACCTTGATCGTCATCTCCCACGATGTCGCCGATATGGCCGCGGTGTGCGACCGCACGGTGCACCTGGACGCCGGCGTCATCGTCGAGACAGCGAACGCGCGGCGGCCGGTCGGCGCGCACCCGGCGCCGATGCTGCCGGGGCGCGCGGAAACCGTCTGGCGCCTTGACAATCCGCCGCACAACGAACCGGGAAGCGGGGTCGTGCGATGAGTACCGTTTTGCTGCGTGAGGTCCCCGTCGACAGTGTCGTGCACCGGCTGTGGGCGGGCACCAAGATGATCGCCGCCTTCCTGATCAGCCTGCTGCTGATGTTCCGGCCGATGTGGCCGGTGCTCGGGGTGATGGTGGCGTTCCTGGTGGTGATCGCGGTCCTGGCCCGGCTGCCGCTGGGCGCGCTGCCCCGGTTGCCGTGGTGGTTCTGGGGATTGGTGCTGCTCGGCGGGCTGATCAACGCGCCGACCGGGATGAAGGCGGTCCTCGTGTATACGCAGGTGGTGGTGTTCGGCCTGGTGCTGGTGGCCGCCTCACTCCTGATCGCGTACACGACGCCGATGGGCGAGGTGGCGCCCGCGCTGGCGAAACTCGGTGCGCCGCTGCGCAAGCTGCGCCTGCCGGTGGACGAGTGGGCGGTGGTCGTCGCGCTGACACTGCGCGGGCTGCCGCTGCTGCTCGATGAGATCCGGGTGCTGCGCGCGGCCCGCAAACTGCGGCCCAAGGACAACCTGCTGCACCGCGCCGCCGACAACAACCCGCTCATCGACATCCTCACCGCGTGCATGGCCGTATCGACCAGGCGCGCCGGCGAACTCGGCGAGGCGATCACCGCGCGCGGCGGCACCGGCATGCTCACCGCGCATCCCAGCTCGCCGACCAGCCGCGACGCGATCGCGCTCGGTGTCGTTGTCGCGGTGTGCGCGGGCGCGATCGCGCTGAACGCCGTGCTCTGAACTCCGGCGCGCGGCCTCCCTCGCGCCGGGCGGTGAGCGGGCGATACTGGCTGGCGTGACCGACAGCGAACGCGCGGTACCCGCCTGGCAACGGCCTTCCGAGGGCGAATCCCGGTTGTCCGCCACCGCCGCGATCCTGGGGATCGTGGTGGTGCAGGTGCTGCTGCCCAGCGAGTTGCTGCCCTCGCCCGCGTGGCTGCTGCCGATCCTGGAACTGGGTGTGCTGTTGGTGCTGATCATCGCAAACCCGAGCCGGATGGATCGCGAGGAACCGTGGATCCGTGGTCTGAGCCTGTTGCTGGCCGGGTTGATCAGCCTCGCCACGGCGGTGTCGGCGCTGCTGCTGTTGCAGGCCATTTTCGCCGGCGGCGACCAGGGTGCCGGGACGCTGCTCGGTAGCGGGGCGCTGATCTGGGCGACCAATGTCATCGCCTTCTCGCTCTGGTACTGGGAGTTCGATCGTGGTGGTCCGGCCGCGCGCGCCACCGGCCGGGAACCTGTACCGGACTTCATCTTTCCGCAGATGCAGGACCCCGAGCTCGGCGGCAAGGACTGGCGCCCGGAATATCTCGACTACCTCTACCTGGCCTTTACCAACGCGGCCTCGTTCGCGCCCGCCGACGTCCTGCCGCTGTCGCGCTGGTGCAAGATGATGATGACGGCGCAATCCATCACTTCCTTGGTCATCGGCGGCATGATCATCGCGCGCGCGATCAACATCATCCGGTAGTCGCCGCCCACGGTTCGCCATAGCGAAAACGGATGGAGAATCTTAGGTTTAATATCGAAATTCGCTGTTCCGCAACCGCTGAGCAGGCTATCGTTCAGATCGGAATCGAGCTGGACAACCGCTTTACACGCCGTCGCTAGCTTCTCGGGGGGAGCCGCGATCTCGGCGCCTTTCGTTTGGGCACGTCACTTGATGAACCAGATGGGAACCGTTCACATGATCATCCGCAAGATCGCCGCCGCGGCCATTCCGGTCCTCGCGGTAGCGCTGGTGGGCACGGGCGTCGCAAGCGCCGATCCGGTTACACCGGACGTCGAGTACCGCACCGAACTCATCGGCAACACAGTCGTCACCACCCTCACCCACGGCACCTTCGCCATCAACGGCGGCACCGTCGACATTCGCGACGAGGCGGGTGCGACCCTGGTCTCACTGCCGCTCTCGGTGCGTGACGGCAGCCTGGAATACCCGCTGCCGCACACGGTTCGCGAAGACAACCGGGTGCTCGAACTGACCGCGGTCAAGGACGTCGCCGCGGCCAGGCCCAACCTGACGCCCGTCGCCTCGCCCGCGGAAAACTATGCGGCACAGGCCAACTTCGCGTCGACCTTCGGTCTTGCCACCGCCATCGGCAGTTTCGTCGGCATGGCGATCGGCGCGGTCATCGGCCTCGTCGTCGGTGCGGCGGCAGGCGGCGTCGGCGCCCTCCCCGGCCTGATCACCGGCGCCTCCGTCGGCGGCATCATCGGCACCATCGTCGTGGGTGGACCCACCCTCGTCGTGGCGGGCATGGACCTGATCAACACACTGATGGCGCCGCCCGGCACCACCCAGTGGGCGCAGAAATAGTCTGCGCGACAATCTGATTGCCGCCTCGCATCGACGCCTACACTGGCGTCGGTGCGACAAGGCAACGGACTCGACATTCCCGACGACCTCGGCGATCTGTGTGCGCCCGACCGGATGGCGCTGATCGTCTACGACATGCAGGTCGGCGTGCTCGGCCAGCTACCCGACGGCCAGGAGGTCGTCGAACGGGTAGTGCGCGTGGTCGAAGCGGCCCGCGGCGCGGGCTATCCGGTGATCTTCCTGCGGCACTTCTTCCCGCCGCGCCGCCTCTCCGGCGTGTACGCGATGCGCCTGCTGATGGGCTGGCAGCACGCGGAATCCATCGACGACGTGCAGTTCATCCTCCAGCGTGATACCCCAGCCTTCGAGCTGGTGCCGGAACTGGTGCCGCGCGAAGACGAGCTGGTGCTGGACAAGATGACGATGTCGGCCTTCGAGGGCACCCCGCTGGCCGCGCTGCTGCGCGATCTGAAGATCGGCGCCTACGCCATCGCGGGTGTTGCCCTGGAGATCGGAATCGTCCCCACCGTGGCCCATTCCACCGACCTGGGTTTCGTGCCCGTGGTGATCAGCGACGCCTGCGGCGGGCGCGACAAGGAGGCGATGGCGCGGGCGTACGACGAGTTCGCGTTCCAGGGCAACGCGCTGGTCACCGATGTCGCGACGATCACCGGCCTGATGGCCGGGAACTGACTGCGCGGCAAACTCTCAGCGCCGATCCGGCGGGCCGGTGGCAACCGGCCCGCCGGGACGAACTCACGCCTGATCGCGGATGGCGTTCTTGGCTGCTTCCTGCGCGGAGTCGACCTGGCCGGAGAACTTGCCGCCGGTCTTCGCGTCGACCACGTCACCGGCCTTCTCGATCACGCCGTCGACCTTGTCCGCGTGCTGGGCGGCCAGGTCCATCGCCTTACCCGCCAGGTTCTTGAAATCCACCGTGCACTCCTCGCTGATTTCGAACTCCAGTCTCGAGCGCACCAGCGCTCCACAACGCGATCACCCTAGCAACACCGCAGCTTTCGCGTCGACGGCATCAACCGCGCGACCGCGTCACACCGTCCCACACGGGATGCCACAGCCGTCCGGTGTCGGTCCAGGCCTGGAAGCGCACGGTGCCGGTGAGTTTCGGGGTGACCCACTCCGCGTCGCGGCACTCGTCGGCGGTCATCTCGTTGACGAACGGCGAACTCGCGCGGTGCAGCCGGCGAAGCTCGGCGGCGATGCGCCGCGCCTGCTCGGTGTCGAACCCGGTGCCGACGCGGCCGACGTAGACGAGCCCGTTCTCGTGCGGTATCCCGAGCAGCAGCGACTTGAACTCCCGTTTGTCGCTGCGCCGCCACCCGCCGACCACGACCTCCCGCGACCGCCAGTTGCGCTGCTTGAGCCAGGTCTGGCCGCGCTTGCCCGGCTGATACACCGAGTCGACCCGCTTGGCCACGACCCCCTCCTGCCCCTGCTCGCTACTGGCCCGCATGGCCTCGGCGCCCGAACCGTCCAGCAATTCCGAGACATTCATCGACGGCGCCAGCCTGCCGAGCGCCTCGAGTACCGACCGCCGGTCGCTGTACTTCTTGCGCAGCAGGGAGGTGCCGTCGAGATAGAGCACGTCGAAAGCGACGAACACGGCCCGCGCCGAATCCGCTTGCAGCGCCGAGATATCCGAGAGGCCGTTCGCGTCGAGCACCACCGCCTCGCCATCGAGCACCACTCGGTGCCCGGCCAGTTCGGTGCCGAGCGCGGCCAGGCGCGGGTAACGGGTGGTCACGATGTTGCCCGCCCGGCTGCGGACGGTGACGGTGCCGTCGTCGATCTCGACGATCACCCGGAAGCCGTCCCACTTGGTTTCGAAGGCCCACTCCCCCGCGGCCAGTGACTCCACGGCACCGGCGGTGGCGAGCATCGGCGCGAGGCCGCGTGGAAAATCACGGGACCCGCTGTCCGCCACGGGTTCTCGCCGGACCTGATCGCGCATGTAGTGCATCAGCCACTGGTCGCCATTGGTCTGGATGAACGCGTAGCGGCCGTGCAGGCGCTCGCCGTCGAGTTCCACGATCACCTCGTCGTCGCGCCATTTCTCGGTGACGTAGGTGCCCGAGTCCCAGATCGTCATCTCGCCCGCGCCGTACTCGCCCTTCGGGATGGTGCCGTGGAAGTGCAGGTATTCGAGCGGATGATCCTCGGTGCGCACGGCGAGCCGATTGTGTCTCGGCTCGGTGGGCGGGCCCTTGGGCACCGCCCACGAGGCGAGGACGCCGTCGCGCTCGAGTCGCACGTCCCAGTGCAATCGGCGGGCGTGGTGTTCCTGGACGACGAAGCGGTCACCGGAGCCGGGTTCGGGTGCGGTGGCAGGCACCGGTTCGGGGGTGCGCTCGGGATCGCGCATGCTGCGGTACTTGGTGAGTGCGTCGGGACCGCTCGGCAGCGGCGGGTCGAGTTCGGCCAGCAGATCGCCGTCGGCCTGCCAGCGGGCCAGGACCTCGTCGAAACGCAACTGGCACAACGCTTTCGCGTCTTCGATCTCGGCCCAGCGGCGCGGCGCCGCGGCATTGGGCTCGGTGCGACCGCGCAGCGAGTACGGGGCGATGGTGGTCTTGGCCGCGTTGTTCTGGCTCCAGTCCAGGAAGACCTTGCCCGCGCGGGCCGACTTGGCCATCGTCGCCGTCACCAGATCCGGGTGCAGCTGTTCGAGATTGGCGGCCACCTGCTTGGCGACGGTGGACGCGCCGCGCGAGCTCACCGTCCGGTCCAGCGGCACGTAGACGTGAATTCCCTTGCTGCCGCTGGTCACCGGGAAAGCCTCCATGCCGATGTCGGCGACCATGTCGCGCACGGCCAGCGCGACCCGCGCGCATTCGGCCAGCCCCGCGCCGGGCCCTGGGTCGAGATCGAAGACGATCCTGGTCGCCGGGCCGCGCTGTTCGCCGTCGAATCGCCATTGCGGCACATGGACTTCCAGCGCCGCCTGCTGGCCGAGCCAGGCCATGCCCGCCTCGGAATCGATCAGCGGATAGACCACCTTGCGGCTGGAATGCTCGATCGCGCGGCGCTGGATCCACGCCGGCGCGTGCTCGGGCAGGTTCTTCTCGAAGAAGTCGGGGTGATCGACCCCGTTGGGCCACCGTTTCCTGGTGACCGGCCGCCCCGCGACGTGGGGCAGTATGGCCTCGGCGATCGCCGAATAGTAGGCGATCACTTCGCCTTTGGTCGTCCCGGTCGCCGGGTACAGCACCTTGTCGAGGTTGCTGAGCTCAACCTCGATGCCGGGCTCACCCGGCGGACCCCGGAACTCCCGGCGGACCATCGACGCGGTACGGCGGCGGGGACCGAAGCGACCCGGCCCCCGCGCACCGAATCAGGCCTGCGGCCCCGGATCGGTCGGCGCGGCGCCGCCGGCAGTGGTGCCGGGGCCGGGCTTCGGCGGGGTGGCGCCCGGGGTGGCGCCGGGGGCAGTATTCGGCGGGGTGGTGGTGCCGGACGCAGGGCCCTGACCGGTGCCGGACTGCGGCGGAACGACCTTCTTAGCCGCGTCCTTGCCCTTCTCGATCTTGTCGCTGTACTTGCCGCCGGTCTTCTCATCGATGAACGTGCCGGCCTTGTCGACCGCTTCGTTGATCTTGTCGGCGTTCTGCTCGACCGCCTCCTTGCCCTTCCCGAGCAAGCCCTTCAAGGTATCCACGAGACTCATCTGCCGATGTTCCTTTCCCGTTTTGGCGCGATTGCCCGTCGCTACGCGAAGCCGAAAGGGTTCACTCCACATCTTCCCACCACGAAACCCGTGGTGGGAGGTCATTCGGAACCACCCGCTCGCCCGGCTTGGGCACTACAGTGCGGGTACCCGCTTCGGCCGCGGCGGACACCAGCCGGTGCACCGGCTCCGACCATCCGTGGAAGGCGAGATTGAAAGTGGCCCAGTGGATCGGCACCAGCAGGCCGTAGCCCGCGTCGCCGAGGCACAGGTCGGCGTGCGCGCGCACCGCCTCCTCCGGGTTCATGTGCACGTCGGTCCAGCGCTCGTCGTAGGCGCCGATCGGCAGCAGCGTCAGATCGAAGGGGCCGAGGACGGCGCCCGCCTGCGAGAACGCCTTCGTGTATCCGGTGTCGCCGCCGAAATAGACCCGCTTGGTCGGCCCGGCCAGTGCCCAGGACGCCCACAGGGTGGTGTTGCGGACCAGGCCGCGGCCGGAGAAATGCCTGGCCTCGGCGCAGGTGATGGTGAGCCCGCGGTCGGCGGCGTTGTGGCCGAGCGAGACCGAGCCGCCCCAGTCGAGCTCGATGATCCGGTCCTCGGGCACACCCCAGTGCCGCAGGTGCGCGCCGATGCCGGTCGGCACGACGAACGGCGCGAGCTGTGCGCGGACCAGTTCGTCGATGGTGGCCTTGTCGAGGTGGTCGTAGTGATCGTGGGAGATGATCACCGCGTCGACGGCGGGCAGCGACGACAGTTCGCCGGGCACCGGATGCAGCCGGGCCGGACCGACCAGCGGGGACGGCGAGACGCGCTCGCTCCACACCGGGTCGGCCAGCACGCGGTAGCCGTCGAGTTCGACGAGCGCGCTCGCGTGCCCGTACCAGGTCACCGCCAGCGGCGCGGCCTCCTCCGGCACCGCGGGGGTGACCAGGGGGACCGGGCGCGACGGCCTGCCGACCCGGCCCTTGGTGAGTCCGGACCACAGCAGCGAGGGCGCGGCGCCGGGAGCGAGCATGCTGCTCGGCTCGGTGTTGTGGAACCGGCCGTCCCGGAACGACGACTTGCCGAGCGCGATCGGCTCGATGGCCGCCGGTCCGGCGCCGATGGCCGTTGACAGCCCCCACACCGCACGCGCCACCCAGGCGAGCCCGAGCGTGCTCGCCACCGACCCCGCAACACGCGCGAGCCGCATCAGCGGCCCACGAACTTCGCTGGGCGCTTCTCCTGCCGGGCCATACGACCCTCCTTCGCGTCGTCGCTGGTCCACGCCGCTTCCAGCGCGGCCCGCTGCTGGGCGCTCGCCGGTTCGCGAGTGCCGTCGTCGTTGAGCATGAGCTTCATCGCCCGCAGCGAGAGCGGGGCGAGCGCGGCGATCGACTTCGCCCAGTCCTGCGCGTCGGCGAGGGTGCCGAGCTTGTTGGCGAAGCCGAAGGCGTAGGCATCGGTGGCCGTGACCGGGTCGGCCGCGAGCAGGATGGTGCGGGCCGGGCCGCCGCCGATCAGCGAGACCAGCCGCGAGACCGTCCAGCGGTCGACCGAGATGCCGAGTTTGGCGGCCGGGACCGCGATGTAGGCGTCGGGCTCGAGCACCCGCAGATCCGAGGCGATCGCCAGCTGCACGCCCGCGCCGAGCGCACCGCCGTTGATCGCCGAGATCACCGGGACCGGCAGTGCTTCGATCGTGTGCAGCATGTCGAGCAGGCCGGACAGGAACGTCTCGGAGTACACACCGGACAGGTCGGCGCCCGCGCTGAAGATCGGGCCACGGCCGGTGAGCACGATGACCCGCGCGCCCTGGTCCACCGCGTCGAGCATCGCGGCACGCAACAGGCCGACCAATTCCTCACTCAGCGCGTTGCGCCGTTCCTCGCGCTGTAATTCGATGGTGATCACGTCACCATCGCGGGTCACGCCGAGCATGCATTCTCCCCAGAAGTACCGGATACCTTGCGTGCCATAACTCTGCCACAGGCGACCGTCGACGCCCGGTAAGGCGATAGCATCGGCGGCTGTGGCGACCGACTTCGACATCCTGGTGATCGGTGCGGGCCAGGCGGGACTCTCGGCCGGTTACCACCTGCGCCGCCGCGGATTGGTCCCCGAACGCGACTTCCTCATCGTCGACCACGCGCCCGGCCCCGGCGGCGCCTGGCAGTTCCGCTGGCCGTCGCTGACGCTGACCACCGTGAACCGGGTGCACGATCTGCCGGGGATGTCCTTCGCCGAGACGCTGCCGCCCGGCTCGGAATCCGCACCGGCGGCCACCGCGGTGCCGCACTACTACGAACTCTACGAAAAGCGCTTCGACCTGCGGGTACGGCGGCAGGTGACGGTGCATGTCGTCTGCGATCGGACCGCCGACGGGCAGACCTGCGCCGGGCGCGGCGAGGTGCTGCACGTCGAGACCGAGGGCGCGGGGACCCTGCGCACGCGGGGGTTGATCAACGGCACCGGAACCTGGGAGCGCCCGTTCATTCCGGTGTATCCGGGCGCGGGCACGTTCACCGGTCGTCAGCTGCACACCCGCGACTACCGCACGGCCGCGGAGTTCGCCGGCAAACATGTGGTCATCGTCGGCGGCGGCATCTCGGCGGTGCAATTGCTCGACGAGATCTCGCAGGTGACGTCCACCACATGGGTCACCAGGAGCGAGCCGGTGTTCCGGTCGCTGCCCTTCCGCGAGGAGGACGGGCGCGCGGCCGTGGCCGTCGTCGAGGACCGGGTGCGTCGCGGACTGCCGCCCGGATCGGTGGTCTCGGTGACCGGGCTCCCGCTGGACGAGCGGCTGCGCGCCGCGCGTGACCGGGGCGCGCTGGCTCGGCAGCCGATGTTCGAGCGGATCGAGCCGACGGGCGTGCGCTGGGCGGACGGGCGGTTCCAGGAAGCCGATGTCATCCTGTGGGCGACCGGTTTCCGCAGCTCGCTGGACCATCTCGCGCCGTTGCGGCTGCGCGGACCCGGCGGCGGGATCACCATGACCGGTCGACTGGCCACCCAGGTCGCGGTCGATCCACGGATCCATCTGATCGGCTACGGGCCGTCGGCCAGCACCATCGGCGCGAACCGGGCGGGCCGGGCCGCGGCCGCCGAATTGACCGGCTACCTGGGGATCAGTCCAGACCGAGGCTGAGGGTGGCCGGATCGGCGCCGACCCTGGTACCCGTGTCGAGGCGGTCGATCGCCGCCATCGCCTCCGCGTCCAGCTCGAAGGAGAACACGTCGAAGTTCTCCGCGATCCGCGACGGCGTGACCGACTTGGGGATGACGATATTGCCCAGCTGCAGGTGCCACCGGATGATGACCTGCGCGGGCGTGCGGTCGAGTTCCTTGGCGAGGGTGACGATGGTCGGGTTGTCCAGCAGCGTGCCCTGACCGAGCGGGCTCCACGCCTCGGTGGCGATCGCTTGGCTGTCGTCGTAGTGGCGCAGGTCGGGCTGGGCCAGGTTGGGATGCAATTCGATCTGGTTGACCGCCGGGGTCTCGCCCGCCTCGGTGATCAGGGTCACCAGGTCGGTCACCCGGAAGTTGGAGACACCGATCGAGCGGATCCGGCCCTGTGCCTTTAGCGCCTGGAAGGCACGGAAGGTGTCGACATAGCGGCCTGCCGACGGCACCGGCCAGTGGATCAGGTACAGGTCCAGATAGTCCAGGCCCAGCCGCTGCATGCTGGCGTCGAAGGCGCGCAGCGTGCTGTCGTAGCCCTGGTCGGCGTTCCACAGCTTGGTGGTCACGTAGATCTCGTCGCGGGGGATCCCCGAGGCACGGATCGCGCGGCCTACGCCTTCCTCGTTTCCGTAGACCGCGGCCGTGTCGATGCTGCGGTAGCCGACCTTCAATGCCTCGGCCACCACGGGCGTGACGTCGTCCTCCGGCACCTGGAAGACACCGAAGCCGAGCTGCGGGATGACGTTCCCGTCGTTGAGCACGATGGTGGGAACGCGGCTGCTAGCGCTACGGAAAGTCACCTGTTCGACGGTAGAAGTGGTTCGCCGTACCGTCAACGACGCTCACCTGCGTGTTTCCCCAGCTGCGGATTCGGGTGGAAACCGGGGCGCGGGTCAGGAGACGACCCCGATCCGCCGATACCGCACCTTGCGCAGAGCCCGCAGGTCCGCCGTCGGCTGTGCGCGCAGGGCCGCGAGCTCCTCGGTGACCGCGAGGACCATCCTGCGGGCGAAGGCGACCGGCTCGTCGGCGGCGTCGGGGTGCTCGTCGACGATCCGGTCCACCACGCCGTCGGCTTGGAGATCGACCGCGCGGATACCTTGTGCCGCAGCCAGTTCCGGTGCGTGGGTGGTATCGCGGAAGACGATCGCACTCGCCCCCTCCGGCGGCAGCGGAGCCAGCCAGCCGTGTTCGGCGGCGAGTACGCGGTCGGCGGGCAGCAGCGCGAGCGCGCCGCCGCCGGTGCCCTGACCGAGGAGAATCGACACGGTGGGGGTATCCAAGGTGACCAGGTCGGCCAGGCACCGGGCGATCTCCGGGGCCAGCCCGCGTTCCTCGGCTTCCTTGGACAGGGCGGCGCCGACGGTGTCGATCACCAGCACCAGCGGCAGGCGCAGCTCGCGGGCCAGCGCCATCGCGCGCCGCGCCTCCCGCAGCGCGGCAGGGCCCATGGTGTGCTCGCCTTCCTGACCCGATCGGTCGTGACCGAAGACCACGCAGGGCTGGCCGCCGAAACGGACGAGGGCGAGCACCACCGTGCGGTCGGATTCACCCTGGCCGGTGCCGCTGAGCGGAACCCGCTGTGTCACATGGCGCAGCAGGTCGCGGATGCCCGGCCTACCAGGGTGACGGGTGCTCAGGACCGAATCCCAGGCAGTCGCAGCGGGATTCGTCGCCCTTGCCGGATTGCGAACGGGCGCCGCCCAACCCGGCTCGGCCGAGACCGGGAGGACGACACCGCTGGCGACGCTCAATGCCCGGTGCGCGATCCGGCGGAACACCTCGACGGTGACCACGCCGTCGATCACACCGTTGCGGTACAGGTTCTCCGCCGTCTGCACGCCGGGCGGAAAAGGCTTGCCGTACAACGCCTCATAGACGCGCCGACCGAGGAACCCGATCAGCGCGCCCGGTTCGGCGAAGGTGATGTGGCCGAGCGAACCCCACGACGCGAACACCCCGCCCATCGTGGGATTGCGCAGGTACACCAGATACGGATGCCCCGCCGCCTTGTGCACCGCGACCGCGCCCGCGATCTTCACCATCTGCACGAAAGCGACTGTGCCCTCCTGCATTCTGGTGCCACCCGACGTCGGTGACGCGATGAGCGGAAGCCCGAGCTCGGTAGCCCGCTCCACCGCGGACACGATCCGCTCCGCCGCCGCGACCCCGATCGACCCGGCCAGAAACGCGAATTCACAGGCGATCACAGCGACCCGGCGCCCGCGCAGCAGCCCCTCCCCCGTCAGCACCGACTCATCGGTGCCCGCGCGCCGCGCCGCGGCTATGAGTTCCCGGCGATACCGCGGGGCGACCGCGGGCTCGATCGGCGGGCGGTCCCAGCTCTGGAACGAATCGGGGTCGAGCAACTGCGCGATCAGGTCATCCGCGGACATGTGCACGCGCAGAGCCTAGCGGGCCGCCGACCGCGCCGAGGGTCACGACATCGCGACAGAACATTCGGGAATCTTGACAATGTGTTGTGTTTTTACAACACTTCTTTGTGTGAGCCCAGTCAGACGAGGGGAAACCCTCCCGATCTTCAATCGCATCGCGGTGCTCCGCGCGGAACACCGGATGAGCAGGGCGGCGCTCGCCGACGCCGTCAACGTCAACGTGCAGACGATCGGCGCACTCGAACGCGGCGACCACTATCCGAGCCTCGACCTGGCCCTGCGCATCTGCGATGTGTTCGAGCTCCCGGTCGAGGCGGTGTTCGCCCGCACCGAATTCGGCCCGCTCTCGGCCGAGCTGTACCCACGAACGAAAGGCACGCCATGACCAGCGCGACCGGACTGATCGACCGCTACCAGAACTATCGCGTCCGCCGCTGGCTGGTCCAGGAACAGCGCACCGCCGGCATGCTGAAAGGCTGGCGGCCGCAACGCCGCAGGCGAATGCTCGTGATCGGCGTGGTGACAGCACTGCTCGGCATCGCGGTGGCAGGCGTGCTGTGCGCACTGGATCTCGCCGCGGCCCCGGTCGTCGCGCTGATCGCGCTGCTGCTGTTCCTCCCGAGCTGGACGATGCTGCGCATCGCCTCCGGCGGCCAGGACCACGCACCTGACCCGATGCTCGACGAACTGGAAATCGCCGAACGCAACAAGGCGCGCTCGGTCGGCCTGGCACTCACCCAGTCTTTGACGATGCCGCCACTGGCCTACTTGATCTTCGTCAGCGCCATCGCGCCGCACGCCGACGCCTACCGCACCGCCTACGCGGGCGGCCTGATGATGCTCGCCGCCATCATGGCAGGCGGCTGCGCCCCGGCCATGATCCTCGGCTGGACCCGCCTCGACCCCGAACCGGAATCCTGAGCGGGAACGAATGCGGGGCTGCTGCCTTCATCGCGGCAGCCCCGTCTCCGGGTCAGTAGCCCTGCATGACCTTGCGCAGGGCGTACTCGGTCAAGGACACCAGGGCCTGCTTGGCTGGTTCACGGCGGCGGGCGTCGATCGACATGATCGGCACGTCGGCGGGAACCGCGAGGGCCTGGCGGATGTCCTCGAGGGGGTACTTCGGTGCGTCGTCGAACTCGTTGAGCGCCACCAGGAACGGCAGACCGCGAGCTTCGAAGTAGTCGACCGCGGCGAAGCTGTCCTCCAGCCTGCGGGTGTCGACCAGCACCACGGCGCCGATGGCGCCCTTGATGAGGTCGTCCCACATGAACCAGAACCGGTACTGGCCGGGCGTGCCGAACAGGTACAGAACCAGGTCGTCAGCGAGGCTGATCCGGCCGAAGTCCATCGCCACCGTGGTGGTCGACTTCATCGGAATGCCGGTCAGGTTGTCGATTCCGGTACTGGCGTTGGTCACCAACGCCTCGGTGCGCAGCGGAACGATCTCCGACACTGCACCGACCAACGTGGTCTTACCGACACCGAAGCCACCGGCGACAACGATCTTCGCCGAAGTCGGCTTGCTCGTGCGGGTGTCGACCTGCGCCGTCGAATCAAATACGCCGGAGTCCACTGAGAACCCTTTCGATCAGCTCGCGACGTTCATCGTCGCTGGAATCGTCTTTCAAAGTTGCCGAGACCCGGACATGACCGGCCTCGATGAGATCGGCCACGAGTACCCGCGCTACACCAATCGGGATACCCAATTGGGCAGCTATCTCGGCAACGGACGGCGATTGCCTGCACAACTCCACGATGGACGTTTCGAGGTTGTTCAGTTCGAACTGCCGCTCCATGGCGACCGGATGCGATGCAACGAGTGCCTCCAACGCCAACTCGACCGCCGGCCTGGTACGGCCGGCAGTCAAGGAGTACGGGCGGACGAGGCTGGGCTCGGCGCTCCCCATGCGGTGATCGTCTATGTCCATCCCACCATCAGGAACCCATCGTGACGCGTGGCGTGGCCTGGACGGTCTGGCCAACGCGCTCGACCAACAGAGCCATTTCGTAGCCCACCTGACCGATGTCACACGAGGTGTTGGTCAAGACGGCGAGATACGAGCCGTCGCCGACTGCCATGAGCAGTAGGTAACCGTGCTCCATCTCGACGACGGACTGCAGTACCGTACCGCCTTCGAACAGATTCGACACGCCGACGGAAAGGCTTGCCAGTCCGGCGGTCACAGCGGACAACTGCTCTGCGCGGTCGACCGGAAGCTGGGCGCTCGCGGCCATCAGCAGGCCGTCAGCCGAGACCAGGACGGCATGGGCTACGCCAGGAACCTCGTTGGCGAAGTTCGAAACCAGCCAATCCAGCTGACGGTTCGTACCACCTAGATCGGGGTTCATCGGTCTCCTTTATCTCCGGTTAGGTTCATTGCCTTCATTGCGCGGCCATCCCGGACGCCCTGCTGGTGACGACTCAAGCTGGACCTGATCGTTTCGGGATCACGTTGCGGGGTGCTGTCGGCCTTGCCGGTCACACCGCCAGGCACGAGCCTGCCGCCCGGATTGCGTTGAGGCAAGCCCGCAGCGGTACGAACCTCGGGCTGAGCCTCGCTGGCCCGGCGCGCGGCCTGCCAACCTTCGTCACCCGGTGATTCGAAGGCAGCGGCCATCTGGGACCGGTCGGAATTCTCGTCCGTGAGCCACGCCGACATCATCTCCGCGAAGATCGGCGTTCCGCCCATGACGGAATCGCCCTCCGGTGCCGGCTGCAACCTGGTCTGGAAGAACGACGCAGCCTTGACCGGATTCGACCGGTAGCTGTGCCGACCCGGATCGCGCCCTGCCGACGCAGCGTTCTCCGGTCCCGCAGGATCCCGATCCCGTTGCGGCAGCGCCACTCCCGGCCCGGCGTTCGCCTGCGGTACCACAGTAGCGCCGGGATCGCGCTGGGGCAGCGCATTCGGCGCAGCCGGACGCTGCGGCAGACCGTTCGGCGCTTCCCGCTGCGGCAGACCGGACGCGGGAGCACGCTGCGGCAGACCGTTCTCGGCGGAATCCCGCTGCGGCGCAGGGGCACCACGCTGCGGCAAGCCGTTGGCCGGACGCTGCTGCTGACCGGCCGCCGGATCCCGCTGCGGCAGACCGTTCGGCTGGGCACCACGCTGCGGCAGACCGTTGGACGGATCGCGTTGCGGCAGACCACCGGTCTGCTCACGCTGGGGCAGGCCGTTGGACGGATCACGCTGCGGGAGGCCACCGGTCTGCTCACGCTGGGGCAGCCCGTTCGACGGATCACGCTGCGGCAGACCACCGGTCTGATCGCGGTGCGGCAGGCGCGGCGCCGGATCACGCTGCGGCAGACCGTTGGACGGGGAGCGCTGCGGCAGCCCGGACGCCGGATCACGCGTCACCGGACCGGAATCACGTTGCGGCGCACCGTTGCCCGCGGGGTCCCGCTGGGGCAACCCGGTCGACGGATCACGCTGCGGCAGACCACCGGTCTGCTCACGCTGCGGGAGGCCGGTGGACGGATCACGCTGGGGTAGGCCACCCGTCTGGTCCCGCTGGGGTAGGCCACCGGTCTGGTCCCGCTGGGGCAGGCCGCCGGCCGGACGCTGCGGCAGACCACCGGCCGACGGGTCGCGCGGCGGCGCGCCGTTGGCTCCCGGCGACCGCTGCGGCAGACCACCGGCGGTGGTGTCGCGCTTCGGCGGCGCGGTGTCACGCGGCGGCTGGGCCTGATCGCGCGAGGGGGCTCCGTTGGCGCCCGGCGACCGCTGCGGCAGACCACCGGCCAGCGACTGCGGGGCACCGGCGGGCTTGGGATCGCCCGGCTGCCCCGGCGCGGGCGGTGCGCCCTGCGGACGCTGCGGCCCACCCGGTCCGCCCGGCGCGACGCTGCGCTTGGGCAGGCTGGCCGCGGCGAGCTTGCCACGCTGCGGCGCGTTGCCCTGACCGGGCGCGGCCGGACGCAGGGTCGGCGACGACTGCTCGGCGGCGTCCTGCTGCACGCCCTGGGCCATCGAGTTGCCCGGCTGACGCTGCGGCAGACCACCGGGACCGGCCGCGATCGGACCACTGCCCGGGTCGACGGTGACCATCACGTTGCCACCCGGGGTACGGGTGATCGCGCGGGTCTGCATCGTGCTCGGCTGGTTCTGCGGGTTCGGGCGCTGCGGCTGCTGCGGCGTCTGCTGCTGCGGCGTCTGCTTCTGCAGCTGCTGCGGCGCCACGACCGGGCCACCGGCGCCGGTGACGATCAGGCCGACCGGCACGTGCACCGTGACGGTGACGCCCGGATCGCGCGCGGTGTCGAAGGTCGGACGTAGCCGCACGGTCAGCCCGTGCCGCTCGGCGAGCCTGCCGACCACGAACAGACCCATGTGGCGGGCGGTGTCGGGGCCGGGCTCGGCGGTCTGCTCGAGCCTGCGGTTGATCTCCGACATCTCCTGGGGCGGCATACCGATACCGCGGTCGGCGACCTCGATCAGCATGCCCTGGTCGTGGGCCTGGGCGAAGGTGAACTTGACGTCGGTCTCCGGCGGGGAGGCGCGCAGCGCGTTGTCGAGCAGCTCGGCGAACAGGTGCGCCATATCGGAGGCGGCCGGTTCGACCAGCGAGCCACGCGGGGTCGCGCCGAGCTTGACCCGCTCGTAGTCCTCGACCTCGGAGATCGCGGCGCGCAGCACGTCGGCGATCTCGACCGGGGCCGACTTGGTCCTGCGCTGCTTGGTGCCGGCGAGGATCAGCAGGTTGTCACCGTTACGGCGCATGCGCGCCGCGAGGTGATCGAGGCGGAAGAGGTTCTCGAGCAGGCGCGGGTCCTTCTCGTCGTACTCCATCGCCTCGATGAGGGTGAGCTGATGGTCGACGAGCGACTTGGACCGGCGGGCCAGGGTCTCGAACATGTCGTTGACCTGGGAACGCATCTGCGCCTGGTCACTGGCCAGGCGCAGCGCCTGACCGTGGATGTCGTCGACGGCGCGGGCCAGCTGGCCGATCTCCTCGTCGGAGCGCACCGGCATCGGCTCGAGCGGCACGTCCTCGGGCGCGGCGCCGTTACGGAGCTGGGCGACCTCGTGCGGCAGATCGGACTCGGCGACGCGCAGCGCGGCGAGGCGCAGGCGGTGCAGCGGCACGATCATCGAGCGGGCGACGAACACGGCGAGCAACAGCGCGGCCAGGATCGTCGCGATGACGACACCGGTGTAGGACCAGGCGCCGGTCGCCGCGGTGGCGGCCAGCTCGTCCATCGCGGACTCGATGGCCTTGGTGGCCGAGTCGACGACGCCCTCGTAGCCGACGAGGCTGGTGAGGAGCGAGGTACGCAGGTCGCCGATGGGGAGTTTGCCCGCCGCCACCTCGGGGCTGCTGACCAGGTTCTGCCGGACGTCGGCCTGCGCCTTGAGGTCGGCGATCACCCGATCACCGTCGGGGAAGCGGTTGGCGAGCACGTCGAGCAGGTGCCGCTCGGTGGCGACGCCGGTGATGAAGTCCTGGGAACCCTGCGGCAGACCGCGCAGCATCCCGGAGAGGCCTGCGAGCTGGTCGACGAGAATCGAACGGGTGTTGAGCGAGTCGACCAGGCGCAGCTTGGCCTGGTCCATGACCGGGTCACTGACCTGCGCGATGGTGGTCTCGACGATGTCGACGCTGTCTTTACGCATCTGCTCGACCGAGGCCAGCGCGGGCTCGGCCGAGGAGGTGAGCGCCTTGCCCTGGCCACGCACGTTCTTGGCCTGCGAGATCATCCGCTGCAGCGCCTCGTGCGCCCGCGGAATATCCGCCAGCCTGCCGAGCGAGGACTCGGCGGCGGCGATCGCGGCGTCGAGGTCGGTGAGGTCCTTGTCGGTGACCAGGGTTACCCCAGGCCCCGCGGGGACCATCTGACTACCGGCCACCCTCGCCGAAGTAGCACTCAGCCCGGTGACCGACGGAATCGAGTCGACCTGCTCATTGATGCTCGACAGTCGGTTGGCTTCCGAGAACTCCGAGGTAATTCTCGACACGCCGAGCCCGACCGCGACCGCGAGCGGCACGGCAAGCACGGCCGTAACCTTCCAACGCAGGTCCCAGTTGCCGAGCGCCCAGCGCTTGCTGCCGGACCTAGCGGCGTCACGCATCTCCCACTCACTTTCCAAACTGGCCTCGTACCTTGAGCCATCAGCGAACCTCCACAGGCGCAATGGTGGCTCGCCAGGCGGAGCTGGCCGAGAACTGCGGCTGGCCGAGAAATTGCGTCTACGACTGCCCGAATAAGTGACAACAGATTCTAACGGATCAATAACTTCTTGGCTGACTCACGGTAGAGGTCCGCGCGATGACCTGCCCGTTCCAGGCAAAACCAAAGGTCGCGGCACCCCCTCGGGTGTCGCGTGAAGTCTGCCACAATCATCAGGATCTATCGAGCGGGCATCGAAGCGAGGCTAGGGAGTCACGGGGTTGGACACCGAACACGAGTACCGACCGGTCTATCAGACCAGTCTGGTCGACCCAGCCGACTTCTGGTCCGTCGCAGCTCAGGCCATCGAGTGGGATATCCCACCGGAGCAGATCGTCGACGCCGCCGACAAGCGCGCGGCCCGCTGGTTCCCCGACGCCCGGCTCAACACCTGCGTCAACGCGCTGGACCGGCACGTGCGGGCGGGCACCGTCGCCGACGGCGGGCACGCCGATCAGGCCGCCCTCATATATGTCTCCGCTATGACGGACACCACCACCGTCTTCACCTACGCCGAATTACTCGACGAGGTCGCCCGATTCGCGGGAGCCATGCGCGATCTCGGTGTCGTCGCCGGTGACCGGGTCGTGATCTACCTGCCGATGATCCCCGAGGCCGTGATCGCGATGCTGGCCTGCGCCCGCATCGGCGCGGTGCACTCGGTGGTGTTCGGCGGGTTCGCCGCGCCCGAGCTGGCCGCCCGCATCGACGACGCCGAACCGGTCCTGGTGGTCACCGCCTCGGGCGGCATGGAACCCAACCGCCGCATCGAGTACCCGCCGATCGTGCTGCAGGCGCTCGACCTGGCGCAGACCGCGTCGGTGCGCACGGTGATCGTCAAGCAGCGCCCGCAGTTCCCGACCATCGAGTTCCCGGCCGCGCAGCCCGCCACCGATGTGCTGCCGTCCTCGGAGCAGACCGTGGCCGCCCGCTGGGTCGACTGGGCCGCCACCGTCGCCGACGTGACACCGGCCGAGCCGGTCTCGGTCGCCGCGACCGATCCGCTCTACATCCTCTACACCTCGGGGACCACCGGGAAGCCCAAGGGCGTGGTGCGCGACAACGGCGGGCACGCGGTCGCGCTGTCCTGGTCGATGCGCAACATCTACGACGTCGGGCCTGGTCAGGTGTTCTGGGCGGCCTCCGATGTCGGCTGGGTCGTCGGCCACTCCTACATCGTCTACGCGCCGCTGCTCGTCGGCGCGACGACCGTGCTCTACGAGGGAAAACCGGTCGGCACCCCCGACGCGGGCGCGTTCTGGAAGATCATCGACGAGCACGACGTACGAGTGCTGTTCACCGCGCCGACGGCGTTGCGCGCGATCCGCCGCGCCGATCCCGAGGCGACCGCGGCCCACCGCCACGACCTATCCCGGCTGCGCGCGCTGTTCTGCGCGGGGGAGCGCCTTGATCCGGCCACCTTCGAGTGGGCGACCGGCACGCTGCTGGCCGGGTACCCCGACACCCCCGTCGTCGACCACTGGTGGCAGACCGAGACCGGCTGGCCGATCTGCGCCGACCCGCTCGGCCTGCAGGAACTGCCGGTCAAGTCAGGTTCGTCCTGCGTGCCGGTGCCCGGTTACCGGCTGCGCGTCCTCGACGCGAACGGCAACCCGGTGGCGACCGGCGTCGAGGGCAATATCGTCATCGGGCTGCCGCTGCCGCCCGGCGCGCTGACCGGCCTGTGGCGCGACCGCGACCGGTTCATCCGCTCGTACCTGTCGGCCTTCCCCGGCCACTACCTGACCGGCGACTCCGGCTACTTCGACGAGGACGGCTACCTCTACGTCCTCGGCCGTAGCGACGACGTGATCAACATGGCCGGGCATCGCCTGTCGGCGGGCAGTATCGAGGCCGCGATCGCGGGCCACGACGCCATCGCCGAATGCGCCGTGATCGGTGTCCCCGACGAGCTCAAAGGCCACCTGCCGCTGGCGTATGTGGTGCTCAAGCAGGGCATCGAGGTCGATCCCGAGCAGCTGCGCACCGAGCTCGCCGAGCGGGTGCGCGAGCAGATCGGCGCCATTGCCACCCTGCACAGCGCGATCATCGTCTCCGGTCTGCCCAAGACCCGCTCGGGCAAGATCCTGCGCAAGACGATCCGCCAGCTCACCGCGGGCGAACACGTCGAGACCCCGGCCACCATCGAGGACCCGGCGGTGCTCACCGCGCTGGCCGACCGCATCCTCGCCAATCCCCCGCTCGGCGCACCGCAGCCCGCGGCGGAGGACTCGCCGACACCCGATCTCGACGGCGACCCGGTGGCGCCGACGACCTGACCACGGCGGTCGGCGGCGCCGCGCGCCCATAGGATTGCACCGTGACCGATCGTGCTGCCTCTACTGTCCTGGTCGTCGACGACGACGAGGATGTCCTCGCCTCGGTCGAACGTGGCCTGCGACTGTCCGGGTTCCAGGTGCTGGTTGCCCGCGACGGCGCCGCGGCGCTGCGCGCGGTGTCCGAGCGCGCGCCCGACGCCGTCGTCCTCGACATGAACATGCCGGTGCTCGACGGCGCGGGCGTTGTGACGGCATTGCGCGCGATGGGCAACGACGTGCCGATCTGCGTGCTCAGCGCCCGCGCCTCGGTCGACGACAGGATCGCCGGCCTCGAGTCCGGCGCCGACGACTACCTGGTGAAGCCGTTCGAGCTGGCCGAACTGGTTGCCAGGATCCGCGCCCTGCTGCGCAGGCGCACCGACGTGCCGGAGCAGGCAGCGCCCGGCGCGATCACCGTCGGCCCATTGCAGATCGACGTGGCCGGCTACCGAGCGCTGTTGCACGGCAAGGAAATCGAGCTCACCAAACGGGAATTCGAATTGTTGTCGACGCTGGCCAGGAATGCGGGTGTGGTGTTGACGCGGGAACGACTACTGGAATTGGTGTGGGGTTACGATTTCATAGCCGATACGAATGTCGTCGACGTGTTCGTCGGATACCTGCGACGCAAACTCGAAATAGATGACACGCCAAGGATTTTGCACACCATTCGCGGCGTCGGGTTCGTGCTCCGGGAACCGAAATGACCGAGCCCCCGCCGAAACGCCGTCGGAGACAATCGTTTTCGCTGCGAACCAGAGTCGCGGGCGCGGCCGCGGCTGGTGCCGTCATCATCGTTACGATCGCCGCGTTCGTGGGTTTCCAGGCGATCGAACGCAACAATGTGACCCAGACCGATCAGCAGCTCGAGATCGCCTCGCGCATCGTGCTGATCGAGCCGGTATTGGCGACCGGCTTCGTCAACCTGACCGGCTTGCAGACCACGATGGCGCTCACCGTGCGCGACAACGGCCAGGTGACCGCGTCCAGCTCGACCCAGCTGCCAGATCTGCCGCCGGGCTCGCAGACCGTCGAGGTGAACGACCAGCCGTACCGGGTACTCACCACCACGGAGAACCAGCCCGCAGGACGCACCGTCTCCCTCGCTATCCCGACCACCGAGTCGGCCAAGGCCACCGCCGACCAGCAGCGCTGGGTGCTGGCGGGCGCGGCGATCGCGGTGGCGGCGGCAGCGGCGCTCGGCTGGCTGCTCGCCGGGCGCGCCGTCGGCCCGATCGTGAAGCTGACCAAGCAGGTCTCGGAGCGCAGCGCCTTCGGTGACCCGGACAACCCGGCCCAGCCGGTTGACGGTTCCGGTGTCGACGAGGCGGTGAAGCTGGCCGACGCGGTCAACACCATGCTGGCCCGCGTCGACGAGGCACAGGCCGAGACCGCCGCCGCGCTGGAGACCGCCCGCGACTTCGCCGCCGTCTCCGCGCACGAACTGCGCACCCCGCTGACCGCGATCCGCACCGATCTCGAGGTCCTGCGCACCCTCGACCTCACCGACGAGCAGCGCCGCGAGATCCTCGACGACCTCGCCCGCAACGAGACCAGGGTCGAGACCACCCTCACCGCGCTGGAACGCCTGGCCCGCGGCGACCTCACCGCCGAAGCCGACCACGTCCCCACCGATGTCGCCGATCTGTGCGATCAGGCCGCCCACGACGCCATGCGCCACAATCCGGGCCTGTCGGTGCGGATCGATACCGACGCCGAGCTCGTCACCCGCGGGCTGCCCGCGGGGCTGCGCCTCGCCGTCGACAACGCGCTGACCAACTCTGTGAAACACGGCGGCGCCACCCACGCCGTCGTCTCGGCGCATCGCACCCCGGACGATCACATCGTCATCGCCGTCGACGACAACGGCACCGGCGTGCCCGTCGCCGAGCGTGACTCGGTCTTCGCCCGCTTCGCCCGCGGCACCAATGCCAGCAAGGGCGGCTCCGGCCTCGGCCTGGCGCTGGTGGCCCAGCAGGCCCAGCTGCACGGTGGACGGGCCTATTTCGAGGACAGCCCACTCGGCGGCGCGCGCCTGGTGCTCGACCTGCCGGTCCGCCACACCCCCTAGACAGCGAAAAGCCCCGCACCCGTGTGACACGGATGCGGGGCCGAATTCACTTGCCTGGCAAACGTTCAGCCATCGAGCGGCGGAACGCGGAGTCCCCGAGGGATCAGGGCAGGACCTGCGGGACCGACTCCGGGATGACCAGGCCGATGACCGCACCGATCACGGCGCCGGTCAGGGCGGTGGAGATCACCGACGGGATGGCGCAGAAGACGTAGCCGATGATGAACGCGGCCAGGGCGGGCACACACATGATCGCGGCGGCGATCGCACCGATGGTCGCGCCGGCGGCGGCACCGTTCTGGACCGGGTCGTGGTTGGCCTTCGACGGGTCGGTGGCGATGTTCTTCAGCTCGGTGCTGGTGTCGGCCGACAGCTGCGGGGCCATCGACAGGGTCTTGCCGTCCTCGGAGACCACCGAGGCGATCGCGACGGCGTTGCCGTCGACGGTGTTGAGCTTCAGCGGGACCTCACCCACGGTGACGCCGGCGGCGGACACCACGGTGACGGCGTCGGGGGTGACGACGAACCGGGCGTTGTCGACGGTCGCGGAGATGGTGCGCAGGTCCGGCGAGACGACGGTGCGGAAGTCGACGCCATCGGCGGCACCGGCACTGGACAGGCCGGTGGCGATCTGCGCCTGGCGCTCGGTGTCGATGTCAGCGGCGGCGGTGCCCGCGGTGACCAGCGAGGTGGCCACGGCCAGCGGCAGCGCGGCGACGAGCACACGACGGCCGACGCGAGTGATGTTGCGGTGGAACATGTTCGATGTCTCCCTCCCGATGCCCCCGGCGAATCCCCGAACCCCCCGGACGAATCGAAAAAATTCTCGATGTCGATTGACTCGAGATTTGTACCGGACAGATCGAGCCCATGGAAGACACTGTGACGCAAGCCATATCGGCAAGGGGTTTCGCAGTCCCGGTGACCGGGAAACGCCATCTCCGGCATACCGGCAGTTACCCAGCGCCGCCTTCCTCACCGAACTCTCAGACATCTCCCACGACCCGGCGTGAACTCTGCCGATACCGTCGGCGCCGTGATCGGAAAACGTACTCGTGCCGCCTGTCTCGTCGCTGCTGTCGCGCTGACGGGCGGTGGTATCGCCGCGTGCGCGGGCGCAGGCGACACCCCTACCGGATTCGCGTTGGTCAATGCCGATACCGGGCCGACCGGGGATCGCGTCGCGGCGGCCGTGCGAGAGGCGGGCGGCTACGAGTGGACGGTCGCGAAACCGGGTGAGATCGACCCGGCCGATTACGCCGCGGTGATCACCCTGCCCGCGGACCTCACTTCCTCGATGGCCACGCTGGCCTCGCCGGAACCCAAGCGCGCCAAGGTCACCGTCACCGCGCACGAGGGTGCGGACGAGGGCACGGTGAACGGCGCTGTCGCCGCGGTGACCCACCGGATCGGCGCCTCCGGTGTCGACGCCGCGCTCGCCGCGGTCTCGCAGGCGCGCAATCAGATGACCTCGGTGCAGTTCACCGCGCAACTGCTGAGCGCGGGGGTGAACGCGGCCGCGGGCAGCGCCGACCAGTTCAGTGGCGGTGCGCAGGAGATGCTCGGCTTCCTCGACTTCGCGAAACAGGGTGCGGGAGAACTCACCTCGGCCATCGAGCTGCTGAATCAGACCGTGGACGGCGCGGCCGCGCAGGCGAACCAGCTCGCCGACGCACTCGGCGCGACGGGTGTCACCATCGCGGGCGTCGAGCGCAGCGCCACCGCCCTGGGCACCGGCCTCGACCAGATCCTGCCGCTGCTGCGCGCGCTGCCGTTCGCGAACGATCCCCAGCTGACCGACATCATCACCAAACTCGAAGCGCTGCGCGGCATCTCGAGTCAGGCGGGCACCCAGCTGACCGGCCTCGCCGAATTGACCGGCGCCGCCGTCGATCCCGATACCGACCTCGGCACCCTGCTGCGCACCGTCGTCGCCCGGCTCAACAGCGCCCGCGACCAGCTCACCCAGGGCGCCGAACTCGCCAAGGGCCTGCCCACCCTCGCCGAACAGGGCGGCGCCCAGATCGCCTCCGCGATCGAACAGATGACCACCGGCGTCGGCGCCCTCCAGAACATCGTCGGCAACCTGAACACCCAGACCGGCAAGGCACTGGAGGCCCTCCCCGCCCGCGGCTCCGCCCAGAACTCCGCCCTCGCCCTCGCCCTCACCGACCCGGTCGAGGTCGTCCGGGAGTGACGCCGCGCAGACAACTGTGGCCGGGTTCCGATCGGAACCCGGCCACAGTGTTTGTTCAGCAGGTCAGTTCGCGGCGAGCAGGTCGATGACGAAGACCAGGGTCTTGCCGGACAGGTTGTGGCCCGCGCCTGCGGGGCCGTAGGCGAGCTCCGGCGGGATGGTCAGCTGACGGCGGCCGCCGACCTTCATGCCGGGGATGCCGTCCTGCCAGCCCTGGATCAGGCCGCGCAGCGGGAAGACGATGGATTCGCCACGGTCCCACGAAGAGTCGAACTGCTCGCCGGTGTCGAACTCGACGCCGACGTAGTGCACCTCGACGGTGCCACCGGGCACCGCTTCGGCGCCCTCGCCCTCGACGAGGTCTTTGATCACGAGTTCGGTGGGCGCGGGGCCCTCCTGGAAATCGATCACCGGCTTGGTCATTCGGCTATCTCCTTCGATAGTTTCAGTGCGGGCTAACGACCGGCGATGTCGCGGTAGTCACGCTCACCGTAACCGGTGTAGATCTGGCGCGGGCGGCCGATCTTGAGCGGCTCGGAGTGCATCTCACGCCAGTGGGCGATCCAGCCGGGCAGGCGGCCCATGGCGAAGAGCACGGTGAACATGCGGGTCGGGAAGCCCATGGCCCGGTAGATGACGCCGGTGTAGAAGTCGACGTTCGGGTACAGGCGACGCGAGACGAAGTAGTCGTCGGTGAGGGCGACCTCTTCGAGCTGCTTGGCGATGTCGAGCAGCTGGTCGTCGCCGCCGATCTTCGACAGGATCTTGTCGGCGGCCTGCTTGACCAGGGTCGCGCGCGGGTCGTAGTTGCGGTAGACGCGGTGCCCGAAGCCCATGAGCTTCACGCCGTCTTCCTTGTTCTTGACCTTGCGGATGAATTCCTTGACGTCGCCGCCGTTGGCCTTGATCTCGTCGAGCATCTCGAGCACGGCCTGGTTGGCGCCGCCGTGCAGCGGGCCCCACAACGCGTTGATGCCACCGGACACCGAGGTGAACAGGTTGGCGTCCGACGAGCCGACGAGGCGCACGGTCGAGGTGGAGCAGTTCTGCTCGTGGTCGGCGTGCAGGATCAGCAGCATGTCGAGCGCGGCGGCGATCTCGGGGTCGACCTCGTAGGGCTCGGCCGGGAAGCCGAAGGTCATCCGCAGGAAGTTCTCGACCAGCGACAGCGAGTTGTCGGGGTAGAGGAACGGCTGGCCGACCGACTTCTTGTACGAGTAGGCCGCGATGGTGGGCAGCTTGGCCAGCAGGCGGATGGTGGACAGCTCGACCTGCTCGGGGTCGCGCGGGTCCAGCGAGTCCTGGTAGTACGCCGACAGCGCGTTCACCGCGGACGACAGCACCGGCATCGGGTGCGCGTTGCGCGGGAAGCCGTCGAAGAACCGCTTCAGGTCCTCGTGCAGCAGGGTGTGGCGGCGGATGCGATCGGTGAAGTCGTCGAGCTGGGCCTGGGTCGGCAGCTCGCCGTAGATGAGCAGGTAGCTGACCTCGATGAAGGTCGAGCGGCCGGCCAGCTGGTCGATCGGGTAGCCGCGGTAGCGCAGGATGCCCGCTTCACCGTCGATGTAGGTGATGGCCGACTTGGTCGACGCGGTGTTCATGAAACCGGGGTCATAGGTGACGTAACCGGTGCTGGCCAGCAGCTTGCCCAAGTCGAGTCCGTCGTTGCCCTCCGCGGCCGTGGTGACCGAGATCGGGAACTCGCCACCGGGGTACTGCAGTACCGCCTTGGCGTCTTCGGCGACGTTGGTGATGTTCTCAGCGGGCACGGAAGGATCCCTCTCAGGCTAGAACCGTAGGCACCGATGCGGTCGGCACGCGGTGCACTTGCGCTAACGCTAGCTGTTGTTCGGAGCAGACAAGCAATCAGGGTTGTCCTGCGCTGTTCTCACACCGGGGCCGATCGACGGTGAGGTCTGCGGGCATGCGGCGACCTGCGCCGATCCCCTGTTCGCCGCCGTCGCGAGCCGCTGTCGGCCGCCGCGGGAAGACATGCCGGGCGCGGACCGGCAATCAACACGTATTCCCTTCTCGCACAGTTCATTTCACCAATGATTCGGAGTGCGCGCGGGTCACCTGGTAGCGCACGAAGGCGGGGAAGGCGAGCGCGGCCAGCGCCACCCCGATCACCACCAGGACACCGCCACCCGCGGCAGCTACAGCGGTACCCAGGCTCGCCGCGGCGAAACCGTGGGCAACATCACCGATCCGCGGCCCACCTGCGACAACCACGATGAACACGCCCTGCAGCCTGCCGCGCATCTCGTCGGTGGAGACGTTGAGCAACATCGCCGTGCGCAGCGCCGCCGAGATCATGTCGACCGCGCCGCCCAGCGCGAGGAAGGCCACCGCGATCCACAGCCACACCCCCAGCCCGAACACGTGCCCGGCAAGGCCGACCGCGACGCCGAACCCCACCATCGCCACGCCCCACGCCGCGATGCACACGATCACCGCCAGGCCCTGCCTGCGGATGCGCGGCACCCAGCCGGAGAAGACACCGCCGAGCACCGCGCCCGCCGAGATCGCCGCGAACAGCAGGCCGAGCGCCACACCGCCCTCGGCCGGATCGTGGAAGGTCTCGTGCGCGATCTGCGGGAACAGCGCGCGCGGCATGCCGAACACCATCGCGATGATGTCGACGACGAAGGAGGCGAGCAGGATCCGCTGCCCGGTGAGATAGCGGAAACCGTCGACGACGGCGCGCAGCCCAGCCCGACGCTGGTCGCCGGTCGGCGGGAACGCGGGCAGCTTCCACACCGCCCACACCGTCGCCAGCAGGGCGATCGCGTCGATCAGATACAGCGTCGGCAGGCCGAGCACCGGGATGAGCAGACCCGCCAGCACCGGACCGGCGATCATGCCGACGTTCTGCACGGTCATGCTCAGCGAACTGGCCGCGGCGATCTGCTCCGGCGGCAGCAGCCGCGCGATGGCCGCGCTGCGGGTGGGCTGGTTGACCGCGAAGAACGCCTGCTGGGCGGCGAACAGGGCGAGCACCAGCCACACGTTGGTCATCCCGAGCGCGGCCTGCGCCCAGAACGCCACCGCGGTCGCGCCGGTGCCCGCCGTGGTGATGATCAGCAGCGTGCGCCGATCCATGACATCGGCCAGCGCGCCGCCCCACAGCCCGAACACGACCAGCGGGACCAGGCCGAACAGGCCGGCCAGGCCGACATAGCCGGAGCTGCCGGTGATCTGGAAGATCTGCTGCGGAACCGCGACGACCGAGAGCTGCGCACCGATGACGGTGACGATGTTGGTGGTCCAGAGCCTGCGATAGTCGGGATTGCGCAGGGGTTCGGTATCGGCGAGCAACTTCACTCGCCGCAGATTAACCATCACCGCGCGATCGGAGAACGGTTACGCGCGGTGACTTACCCCACCACTCGTTAGGGCTGCAAACGTTCCACGGTTGTGCCTGTGCCCTCGATCCGCACGACGATCCGGTTGTGCAGCCTGCCCCGCCTGCCCTGCCAGAACTCCACCTCGTCGGGCCGCAGGAGGTACCCGCCCCAGAACGGCGGCACCGGGATGTCGTCGACGTCGGCGAAGCGGGCGGTGGTCTCGGCCAGCGCCCGGTCCAGCTCGGCGCGCGAAGACACGGGCCGCGACTGCTGCGAGGCCCAGGCCCCGAGCCGCGCGTCGCGTGGCCGCGCCTGCCAGTAGGCCGCGGTCACCTCGGCCGACACCCGCTCGGTCACCCCGCGCACGTGGACCTGCCTGGCGAGCGCGGGCCAGACGAAGGAGGCCGCGGCGTACGGATCGGCGGCGAGCTGGTTGCCCTTGGCCGAGTCGTAGTTCGTATAGAAGGTGACGCCGTCGGGTGAGAGGCCCTTGCACAGGACGGTGCGCGCGACCGGGCGCGGAGCCGGGCCCGTCAGCGCGACCGTGGCCAGCACCATCGCATTGGGTTCGGCGACGCCGAGACCGCGCGCCTGCTCGATCCAGCGGCGCAGCAACGGTTCCCAGCCACCCGCCACCCAGGACTCGTCGAGATCGGCTTCCTCCGGCACCGGCAGGTGGACTCCGTAGTCGACGCGCATGGCGGCGAGGTCGGCCGCGGTCGCGGGTTCCTGGTCACGCATGAGCACAGACGGTACGCCGCAGGGGCGACGCTACTACCCGGTATCCCCAGGGCTATGGTTCAGAAAGATCGGCATGCCCCTGCAAGGAGAGTCACCATGACTACCAGCTCGGTACCACAGGATTTCGTCAGCGGATTGGAAGGCGTGGTGGCCTTCACCACCGACATCGCCGAGCCGGACAAGGACGGTGGGGCGCTCCGATATCGCGGCGTCGACATCGAGGATCTGGTCGCCAACCGGGTCACCTTCGGTGACGTGTGGGCCCTGCTCGTCGACGGCCAGTTCGGCCACGGCCTGCCGCCCGCCGAGCCCTTCCCGCTGCCGGTGCACACCGGTGACGTACGCGTCGACGTGCAGGCGGGCTTGGCCATGCTCGCCCCGATCTGGGGCTACGAGCCGCTGCTCGACATCGACGACGAGACCGCCCGCGAGAACCTGGCCCGCGCCTCGGTGATGGCGCTGTCCTACGTCGCGCAGTCCGCGCGCGGCATCTATCAGCCCGCCGTCCCGCAGCGCAAGATCGACGAGTGCACCACCGTCACCGAGCGGTTCATGACCCGCTGGAAGGGTGACCCCGACCCGCGCCATACCGAGGCGATCGACGCCTACTGGGTCTCGGCGGCCGAGCACGGCATGAACGCCTCCACCTTCACCGCCCGCGTCATCGCCTCCACCGGTGCCGATGTGGCGGCCTCGCTGTCCGGCGCGATCGGCGCCATGTCCGGCCCGCTGCACGGTGGCGCTCCCGCCCGCGTGCTCCCGATGATCGAGGCCGTCGAGCAGAGCGGCGACGCCCGCGCGCTGGTCAAGGGCATCCTGGACCGCAAGGAGAAGCTGATGGGCTTCGGGCACCGGGTCTACCGGGCCGAAGACCCGCGCGCCCGCGTGCTGCGCGCCACCGCCAAGCGCCTCGACGCGCCCCGCTACGAGGTGGCGGCCGCGCTGGAGCAGGCCGCGCTCGCCGAGCTGCGTGAGCGTCGTCCGGACCGGGCGATCGAGACCAATGTCGAGTTCTGGGCCGCGGTGATCCTGGACTTCGCCGAGGTGCCCGCGCACATGATGCCCGCGATGTTCACCTGTGGCCGGACCGCGGGCTGGTGCGCGCACATCCTGGAGCAGAAGCAGCTGGGCAAGCTGGTGCGCCCGGCCGCGATCTACACCGGGCCGGGCCCGCGTACGCCGGAGGAAGTCGCCGGCTGGTCCACCATCGCGCGGGACTGAGCTCCCCTCGTATCTGACCGGGCGCCGGTCGGCACAGTGTGTGCCGACCCGGGCCCCGCGCGTAATCGGCGAAAGGTGGCCGGCCCAAATAGGGGGGCCAAGGACCCGGGTGAACACCGTTAGCACCCAAACCCCCTGGGAGG